>NZ_FMXB01000004.1 GCF_900103415.1 Methanobrevibacter millerae | reverse complement strand
TGAACCGTTGGTGCGACGGGGATAGCCTAGTTCAGACTTAATAGACTATTAAGCAAAAAAAATCTAGGAATCCCCGACCTCTAAAAGGTCGGGGAGGTTCAATTCAAAATCCTTTTCAGGCTCTGAGGAATAGATTTCATCATATACTTCGGAGTTATATTTAGCCAGTTTCTTAACCAGCGGGTCTGTATATCTTTCATCAGTGGCCTTATTTCTTAAATACTCGATAGGATAATCCTTAAGTTCGTCCCGAATGATTTCTAGCAATTCAGTTGCTCTCATAGGATTCCTTTGCTTTTAAGTAATTCACGCGGATTGTCAACGATGGCTTTCGTAACCTCTTCTTCGCTTAATCCTGCTCCAAGAGCGACTTCACGTGATCTTTCAAAGGTTATAATGTTATCCGGTGAGTGGGTATCGGTATTTACAAGCAGCTTGTTTCCCACTTCACGTGCTATGTTTGCAACGTGTCCGTTTCCAAGGCAGTGTCCCTTACGGGCACTGATTTCCAAATAAATGTCATTTTCAAGGGCGATTTCAGCTTCCTCTTTAGTGATTAATCCAGGATGGCCTAAAATGTCAACGTATTCTGATTCAACTGCTGCCCTGTTCGTTCCTGGAGTTACAGGTTCGTTTAAAGTTTCACCGTGAACCACTACGATTTTCGCTCCAAGTTCCTTTGCCCTTTTTGCAATTCCGTCTATTGATTCGACAGGAGCGTGGGTTACTTCAGCACCTAAAACAACTGTAATGTCCCAGTTTGAGTTGACGTCATCTATTGCGGCCTGTATCTTTGGAATCTCTTCAACATTTGAATAATCAACATGATCCGTAATGGCTATTACTTCATGATTCAGTTTTAAAGCTCTTCTTGCAAGTTCGGACGGCAGGAGTTCACCGTCACTGAATAAGCTGTGCATATGTAAATCTATTCTTTTGTTCATTTTAAAACCTCAATTAATTATATATTCCTAATTAATACAATATAATATTAATGGGAAACATCTAAAATTTCCCAATTATTTTGGAGGATTAAAAAATGGAGAAAAAGACTTTCCTTGCATTAATTGCAATACTTTTAGTGGCCGGCAGCATGGCCTGCGCATATGCGGCCCAAGCAACATTCGATTCACTCAATTTTGATGTTCCGGATGACTTTAAGGTAGACAATACCAATGACACTGCCGTTGTATTGAAAGACGATAAAAAAACCATAATGGTTTCAAAAGACATTATCGGTGAGGATGCAGTTAACGCATTCCTGACTTCCCAGGGCTTTAAATTCGTCGAAACGAATCACTGCAATACAACCGTATCAGGTACCCAGTCAGGAACATTCACCTATGACATGAATACCTATGCCAAAACAGGTGCGGGTGCGGCAGCATATTTCCTTGTAAAGGATAATGCAAATTACACAGTTATTGCAATTGATAATAATGTTGATGCAGATGATAACTTTAAAACGTCAGATGTTTGCGATGCGGCTGAAGAAGTCGTAAAAGCAATCATGCTGGCAAAATAGTGAAATTATTCAATTTCACTTTCTCCTTTTTTTTACTAATATCTAATTCTAAATAAGCAAAATAATATAATCAGGGACTGTCAACAAAAATGTTGTTAAAACACCTAAAAAAGTGAAAATGGATAATAAGCAGTATTTTTAATTTTAACAATGTTAAAAATATTCATTCCATTAATGCATTTTTTTAAATGTTTTATTTTTAATTTACTGTAATTAAATTAATTTTATTTTTTCTAAGAAAAAATAAATAGAAAAATTTATATCTGAGCCCCATTTTTGTTAATTTTTCCACCTTATTTTTCCAATTTTTTACAAGGTTTTATTTTCTTTATTTTTTTAATTTCTATATGAAATTTTTATTATTTTTTATAGTTAATAAGTTTATATGCTTGTATTTCGGAAAATAAGAATAAATAATTATAAATAGGAAGAAATACTTTATTATATTCATGTTCTCTAAAACAAATAATAAAGCACTTCCTATACTTAATGTGTCTGAAGTGCAACAAAAACTTTTCGATTTTGACGATTCAGGTCGTGAAAATCGAAATAATGGTCAAAGAAATGATCTCAGGAAATCTAATGATTTCCAATCTAAATTGGATGTTGGCAATTATAAGCATCCTGAGATTAAGATATCTGATGAATACGCCAATAAATATTTTATGGATGAAAATGGTATTATACATTCGTTGAATCCTATTTGTCCGCATTGTAATTCACACAATGTGGTTAAATGGTCTTTTTATGGAAGAAAAGTTATTTCTGAGGAATATTGTGGCGAAATAATAATACGAAGATATTATTGTAAAAAATGCAATAAAACGTTTATGACTGATTTAAAAGACCAATTTGACTTTCATTCAAATATTTCTAACGGATTGAAAGAAAAAGCCTTAAAAATCAAAGAATTAAACTGGAGTTCACTTAGGGACATCTCTAAATACTATAAAATCTTCAACAACATCGACATATCCTATGAAACAGTCAGAAAAGCACTAATTGTCGTAGATGGCAATGAAATCGATTATCAAATCGGTGAATTAAGAGGATACTACGGTTACGACGCGCAATGGGTGAAAATAAATAAAAAATGGAAATTCAGACACGCTGTCTATGACATAGTTCGTAAAATGCCAATTGCAGAACTATTCTCCGATGAAGACACAAACAAAGACGTATACTATCTCATAAACAAATATATCGAACTCAAAGATAGAACCTGTATTGTAACAGACACTAAAAAAGGTTATGATAAAGTAATGCGCAAATTAAAGTTTAAAAGACACCAATACTGCACATTTCACTTTAAATTAAACTTAAACAAAAAAGTACACGACGAAATACTCAAATACAAAAGAAAAATAGAATCTGAGCTGAAAAAAACCTATAAAAATGAGACAAAAACATTCATTGAAAATAAAGTAAAAGAAGAACTAAAACCCATAAAAAAAGAAATGGGATACATATTACAGTTAATATACTATCTATTTAAAGAAGAAAGCTTTGAAAAGGCAAATTCATATATTAACCTCATAAAAACAAATATGGTGAATTTCCCAGATTTTATACGAGAATATATTGTAGAATATTTCTTCCCACACTATAAATCCTATCTATACTACTTAGAAAAGCCATACAAAGGCAAATTGGATAGAACCAACAATAAAACGGAAGGATATTTCAGAGCCACCATGCCCAAAGGACAAAAAAGAAAATTCCGGACATTAAATGGCCTAGTTAATCAAGTATACCATAGAGGTAATGGATTAATAAACAATCAAATAGAAAAGGAAGAAAAATTAAAAAATAGTAATCCTTCGAGATTTATTAGATGAATAACTTGTTTTAAGGAATCTTTTTGATTTAATGTGAAGTGATCTTTTTCACATTTTTACAATCAAAAATTTTCCAAAATCATCACCAAATCACTTAAAATATAAAAAAATAATACAATATTTTGCATATTTCATTTTATAACTTTTTCACTGAGTTTATTTATATTTATCTTATTTTTATTGTTATTTAGAGTTAATAAATTTGTTTGGTTATTTATTTCGCTTAAAAAAAATGTTTAAGCAAGTTATGGGAATTAACAACATTTTTGTTGACAGTCCCGTAAAATTAAATGACAATATTTTTTTAAAATTAAAAATATAACATTAATCATATAAATGTTTGGAGAAAAATTATGAAAACAATTAAAATATTGTTTGTCTTAATCGTGTTATTCATCTCAATTAGTGTCGTTTCGGCTGAAGGAAACTTCACAGCACTTCAGGATGATATTGATTCAAGTACAGATAGCATAGATATAAATCAAGACTATGTATATGATAATTCGAGTGATTATAAACTGAATAGTGGAATTTTAATAAATAAAAGTGATTTTACAATTAACGGTAATGGTTACAGCATTGACGGATCCAATCAGGCCAGAATTTTTGATATTGCCGGAAATAACATTACAATTTCCAATCTTATTTTTATCAATGGAAATATGACCGGAGGACTAGGTGGAGCATTGCATTCTTCCGGATCAATTACCTTAAACAATGTGACTTTTAAATACAACAGTGCAAATTGTGGTGGAGCAATATCTGTATCAGGACAATGTATAATAAATAATGCAATATTTGCCAACAATACAGCCCCTGAAGATGGAGGAGCAATTATTGCGTGGGATAAACTCACGATAAACAACGCAACCTTCACAGACAACACTGCATCAACATCCGGAGGAGCAATATATGTAATAGGAGAAACTACAATAAACAACACAGTATTTGCCAACAACCAAGCGGACTTCGGCGGAGCGCTGAACACATGGACAAATACCATAATAGACAACACAACATTTAAAAACAACAAAGGGGAATACGGAGGAGCAATATATGCTGCAGGAAAAACCACAATAAAAAATGTGAAATTTTCCAATAACACTGCCACCCAAAATGGGGGAGCAATAAATGCAAGAGATGAAACCTCAATAGATACTGTAATATTCGCAGATAACGCTGCAGCAGCGTCTGGAGGTGCAATATTTGCAAATGGAAATTCAGATTTAATAAATTGTGTATTTGAAAATAACTCTGCAAAAAATGGAGGTGCGGTTTACTTTAACGGTGGAATCAAAAATAACCTGATTAACAGTACATTTAACGGGAACAGCGCTATAAGGTCTGGTGGTGCAATATTTGTAAGGGAAACTGCTATCAATAACACTATCACATCTGAATTTAGCAGCAACGTTGCAAGAGAGGCAAGTGGTGGAGGAATATTCTTCTATAAAACCGCTGAAAACAATAAAATTGAAAGTGTTTTCACAAATAACATTGCCGCTTATGGAGCAGGAATGTTCTTTTACAGTGAATCAAACAATAATGCGTTCAAAGGGGATTTCATAAACAATACTGCATTATCCTGTGGCGGGGCAATGTTTTTTTATAGCAAAACCAACTATAACACATTCAAAGGCAAGTTCATAAATAATTCAGCCTACGGTTTGATAGATGAAATTAACGGTAACGGTGGTGCGATAACTTTCAAAAACACTTCAAAAAACTGTGAATTTGACTGTGATTTCATCAATAACACTGCAAGGCTTTTTGGTGGTGCAGTGAATTATAGGATGACTCCATACAACATAACATTCAATGGCAATTTCATCTCCAACAGTGCAGAGAGCGGGGGAGGACTTAACTTCTTTGATGAATTTGAAAATGTAAGCTTCAACTGCAACTTCATTGCCAATAATGCAACGATAGGTGGAGGAATAGCTATCAATAAGGAAAATGCTATTTCCAATCGGATACCTGCTGTGGTGAACTGTAATTTCACAAGCAACATTGCAACGAGGGGTGGAGCAATCTATTTCAAAGGCAATGGAATAGTCAAAGACTGTAATTTCGCATATAATCGTGCAGAAAGAGGAGGAGCCATTCTAGCTTCAGAATTGTACTGTGAAAATTCAAATTTCGAGAACAATACTGCCACAATGGGTGGAGCAATGGACATTGGTAGCATCAATATAAAAAACAACACATTTAATGCAAATAGTGCAGAATTCGGAGCAAGTATAGAGTTTTTAGACAATGCCAAAATTGAAGACACGAAATTCCTAAACAGCCATGACTGTACATATTCCATGATTTATGGAACTGGTTATGGCAGCATTCTCATCAATAATTGTGAATTCTTAAATCTGACATCAAAATATGCACCGGCAATGTATATTTCCAATAAAAATAAAGTAACTGTTAAAAATTCCACCTTTAAGGATTTGCATGCTCTTTTAAGCAGCGGTGCAATTGCGATGAAAATCATACAGGACCAGATTGAAATTGAAAATTGCGTATTCATCAATACAACTGCTGTAAATAATGGCGGAGCGCTATATTTGGATATGGATGATGACATGGTGGAATCAGATGTCAATACCATTGTTAAAAACAATACTTTCATCAATTGTTCAGCCAATTTTGGAGGTGCAATCGTTCAATTGGGAGGCAATATGGAGATAAATGACTCCAGATTCCTTGAAAATGGGGCTGAATATGATGGAGGGGCGATATATGTATCCTTTGTAAATCTAAAATTGGACAACACCAAAATAATTTCAAACAGACTTCTTTATGAGGAGCTGTTTGACGGCGGAGGAATATACTGCGAAAAAAGTAATGTCTCCATAAGCAATTCCCTTCTTGAAAGAAATACAAAAAACGCCATTTATTCATATGGTTGTAAATTATCCATTGAAAACACTGCTTTCAGCGAAAACACAGAATCCATACATGCTGTTTTCACCACAAGCACATTAAAAGACAATGATTATGGAAATGACACATTAGTCCTAAATGACACATATTATATGACAGTCATTAAAGAAAGCGGCATGAAAATTCAATTGATAAACAATACCATCAATGTAGAAAACCTTCCTTTACGCTACGATTCACGTGATTGGGGATGGATAAGTTCCGTAAAGGACCAAGGTGACATAGGTGTCTGCTGGACTTTTGGAAACTGCGGAGCATTGGAATCTACATTGCTTAAGGCAACAGGCATAGAATATGACTTGTCAGAAAACAATATGAAAAACAGCATGCTGAAATACTCAAAATATGGAGTCGTATTTTCTTGCGAAGGCGGAACGTATATCCAAGGAGTGGAATATGCCATAAGCTGGGTGGGAGTATTCCCAAGCACATATGATACATATGACGAAATCGGAAAAATATCCCCATTAATCAGTGCCGGTGAAAAGATCCATATTCAGGATGTGATATTTATTGAACCCCGCAGGAATGCAACTGACAATGACGCATTGAAAAGAGCAATAATCGAATGCGGATCAGTAACCTTAAATTACTTGAACGTTGAAACGGAGCCATATTATAATGAAAAAACCCATGCGCAGTACCAAAACATTTCCAGTACTCCAAACCATTCAGTTTCAGTTGTCGGCTGGGATGACAATTATCCTGCAAGCAACTTCCTGATAACTCCTCCTGGAAACGGTGCATTCATCATCAAAAACAGTCATGACGAAAGCTTTGGGGAAAATGGATTCATGTATATTTCATATTATGACACAAGCATCCTAAACGAAACGACATGGGGTAACTTAACCGAATCAACGTCCGTCGGATATGTTCTGAAAAATCAGGAATCCTACAACAAGATATATCAAAGGGATGTTGGCGGTCTGATAAACAAATCCAATAGCTACACTGCATTCAAGGTCAAATATCAGTCCACAGGAAATGATTTGATAAGCGGCATTGGAAGCTATTTCAGAGAAAATGAAGAATATGTGATTGAAATTTATATTAATGATGAGTTGAAATACACGCAAACCGGAAATGCGCCATTTACCGGTTATCATACCGTCAGGTTAACTTCAGAAATTCCAATCAAAGACAGTGACAACTTCATGGTATTGATGAAAAAGGATTATGTTCCGATAATATATAATTCAACGCAATTTTATGAAAGCGGCAGCGTTTTCGTTGAAATGAACGGACAATGGGTTGATATGGCATTAGAAAACAAAAGTGCAACATTAAAGGTTTATACCAAAGATTTAGCTATTTACACAGAGGATTTGGTTAAAATCTATAAAAACGATTCCCAATTCGAAGCTGAAATTGGCGCTTGTAACGAAACAGTTACCTTTGAAATAAATGGCGGGACCTATTACAGAACCGGTAATGAAAACGGAACTGCCAAAATAGCTATTAACTTAAATCCTGGCAACTACACAATCAAAACCACATTCAACGGCACGACAGTTGAAAATACCATTACTGTATTGCCTACGTTAATAGCTGATAATTTAGTGAAATACTTCAGAAACGCTTCCCAGTTCTATATTTCATTAATTGATGGTAAAGGTAACCCGGTAGCTGGCGTTAACATTACCATGAACATCAACGGTGTGTTCTACAACAGGCTAACCAATGAAAACGGTACTGCTCGATTGAACATCAACTTGAACCCTGGAGAATACATATTAACAGCCATCGATCCGTTAACCGGACTTATGATGTCATACAACATCACGGTTTTATCCACTTTGGAAGCTGATGATTTGGAAATGAAATATAAGGACGGCTCAACATTCAATGTAACTGTCTTGGACGGTCAGGGAAAACCTGCATATAAAGCGGCAGTGACATTCAACATCAACGGCGTATTCTACACAAGATACACTGACTCTTCAGGAATAGCTAAGCTAAACATTAACCTGATGGTCGGCGAGTACATCATTACCTCAGAGTATGATGAATTAAGAATTTCAAATACAATTACAATAAAGGATTAATTTAATTAATCCTTTTCTTTTTTTTTGAGAAAATAATCTTTACGCATATCCCCATCATATCGCAAGGATACTACTCAAAAACTGCTATACGGGAATTATCTGACAACTAAAAAGTCATGCCTTTATATTTAAATGGGTAACTTTTTATATATTCATGAAAATAATACTTTTTAGTAAAGAGAATAATCTTTGAAAAATTTTCATTTCTTTGGAGGCAATCATGACATTGGAAATAATTAAAGAGATGTGGGAGTATACAACTTATAATAAGCTATTTCTTGTACTTATTACTGTTTTATTCTTCTTGTTTTGCATGTTTATGGAAGCTTTTGATGAAATGAAGATACCTTTTGCTCTTTATCTGTCAATGATACCCTATATTTTCATTTCAGGTTACGGGATGGCCATAACTAAGGATGTATTAAATGGCGGTAAGAGATTGCCTAAAATATTAATCAAAGATGTCGTTGTTTTGGGAATAAAATCATCTTTTGTTTTTATTGTGTATATCTCATTTCAACTGTTACTTTTTACTTTCGTATCTTCTCTATTCGGTTTTCCAGTAGTTGATGTAGATGATTTGGTGATGGATTTTTTTGAAACGGTGCCCCTGTTATTTAATCATGATTTTGTAGCTACGGTTATTTTTCTTATCATCGACTTTATAGTATTTTATATCACAATGTTTTTCATTGAAATGGGATTGGCTAGATTAGCCGATACAGGCAGTATTATAGAGGCTTTCAATTTAAAGAGAATTAAAGAAACCATTGATGTAATCGGGTGGGGAGTATATGCAAAACATTATACCGTAATTATACTTTTATTGGCCTTTTTCTCATTAATGATAGATATAGACCTTCCGATTTTTGGTTTGGATTATATTCTTAAAGTATTTTTAGGTTTGTTATTGTTCACCACTCAATACTGGGGTATAGGTGCCGTTTACAGGATATTTAAAAAGAAACAATCAGATAATTAGCATCAGTAGCTCTCCAGACAGTTATCGCCGCATTCAACCAATGCTCTTGTCAAAAAAGCATTCATGCAAGCTTTTCAAGTTTTTCAAAGGTCTTTTTCTTAAAATCTAATAAATATCTTAACTTTTGATATGCTTTCTACAGGATTCAAAAATTCTTGTTTTTTAAGTAATTATTATATAGTAACAGGAATATATTTTCTAATAACTGAAATTTTTTAGGAGATTATTGTTATGATAGCTAAAGCAGCAAAACTCGCAGAAGGCGTTTACTGGGTTGGCGTTCTCCACTGGAACAGCAGAACTTTCCACGGATACAGCATTCCAGGAACCACCTACAACGCATATTTGGTATTTGGTGAAGAAAAAACCGTATTAATCGATAACGTTTACGGAGGATTGGATAATCAATTGTTTGCAAGAATCGAGGATGCATTTGCTCAGGAAGGAAAAGACATCCAAATCGACGTATTTGTACAGAATCACTCTGAAATGGACCACTCCACACATTTGCGTGAAACCATTGAAAAATACAATCCTGAAGCTGAAATCTACGCTTCCCCTAACTGTGCCAAGTTCCTGGAACAGCAATATCACAATTTCGGAGATCTGGAAATCAATACTGTTCAAACTGGTGATGAAATCGACATCGGCGGAAGAACCCTTGCTTTCGTATCCGCTCCGATGCTTCACTGGCCGGACAGCATGTTCACATTCTTGGTTGAAGAAGGCATTCTGTTCTCCAATGACGCATTCGGCCAGCACGTATGTCACACAAAAAGATTCGATGAAGACTATTCACTTGACGTTTTGGAAAAGGAAGCTCAAAAGTATTACGCTAATCTCGTTACCTTAGGCTCTCCAATGCTTAGGATGAAGCTGCAGGAACTCACCGACAACGGCATCGTCGACCAAATCAAGATGATTGCTCCTTGCCACGGTCAAATCTGGAAAAACCCTAAATTCATCATAGACCTGTATGCAAAATGGGGTTCAGGTGTCTGCAAGGACAAAATCACTGTCATTTACGACACAATGCACCATTCAACCGAAAAGCTTGCTTACCAAATCGTTGAAGGTATTGCTAGCGAAGGTGTTGAAGTTGCAATGTACTTCATGCAGCATGACGGACCTGATGATGTCATTACTGATGTTTTGGACTCCAAGGCAATCGCTTTAGGCGCTCCTACAATGATGAACAAGCCTTTCCCACGTATTGGAAACATGATGTACTGGCTTGACTGCGTTAATTTCGCAGGAACAACCAGCAACAAGAATGCTTTAATCTTTTCATCCAAAGGATGGGGTGGAGGAGCCATTGCAAAGCTCCAGACCGATTTGGAAGCTGCAGGATTCAATGTAACTGATACATTAGACGTTACTTTCGTTCCTGACGAAGAAGTATTGCAGGAAGCTTTCAATAAGGGTGCAGAGCTTGCAAGATCCATTAAGGAATAATTAACTTTATTCTTTTATTATTTTTTTTTAAGTATTAATTGTTGTGTATCGCAACATTTATATATTAATTGATTGATAAAATTAACTAGGTGAATTAACATGTCAAAAAGTCTAATTATTTATTTCTCCCATGCCGGTGAAAACTACTTCGGCGGCGAGCTTAAGGTAATCGAAAAGGGAAACACTGAAGTAATAGCTGAATTAATTCAAAAAGCGACTGATGCGGATATCTTTAAGGTGGAACCGTTAAACGATTATCCTTCCGAATACG
Source organism: Methanobrevibacter millerae (assembly GCF_900103415.1). Taxonomy (NCBI): domain Archaea; kingdom Methanobacteriati; phylum Methanobacteriota; class Methanobacteria; order Methanobacteriales; family Methanobacteriaceae; genus Methanobrevibacter; species Methanobrevibacter millerae. The sequence continues at coordinate 173,050 of NZ_FMXB01000004.1, read as the reverse complement.
CCAAATGTATTGAAGTGGCCCAAAAGGAACAGAACGACGATGCGCGCCCGGAACTCAAGGAAGAATTAATGGATATCAGCGGATACGATACGCTTTTCATAGGTTTTCCAAACTGGTGGGGAACCCTGCCGATGCCTATGTGGACGCAGCTTGAAAAGCTTGATTTTGCCGCAAAAACAGTCAAGCCTTTCGTAACCCATGAAGGATCCGGCTTCGGCTCATCACAAAGGGATTTAAAAAATCTCTGTGAAGGTGCCGAAATTAAAAAAGGCCTTTCCATACAGGGCTCTAAAGTTCATGGTGCCGAATCAATTGTAAACAAATGGATTCAGGATTAATATCAAATGAACAAATTTATTATTAATCATCTCCATAACCTTTATCATGAGAATTTCACATTTCACGCCGGCACACATCACGGGATTTTTCAGCATTGAAAACAATCCAGACCCTTTGATAAACGGTTCGTGCGGTGCAGGATTCCTGCTTGATAAGGGAGTTGAAAGCACAGTAAGGGACTCCAGTGAGTTTAAAATCAATGTCAATCGGGGAAGCGACATTGTAATCAACGAGGTATTGAAACACTTTGACGCTGATAAATCGTTTGAAATAATTCAGGACATTCAGGTGCCTATTGGTGCCGGATTTGGAACGTCAGCGGCTTCCGCCTTGAGTTTAGCCATTGCGCTTAATGAATTTCTTGATTTCAATCATTCTTATATTGAATGTGGCCAGATTGCCCATAAGGTTGATATTGCCCTCGGCGGAGGATTGGGTGACGTTATAGCCCAGACCGGTAGCGGCATTGTTTTAAGAACTAGTCCTGGCGCTCCTGGAATCGGTAAAATCGAATCCTTTGATGATGAATTCTTTATAGCTACTAAAACATTCGGTGAAATCAGTACTGCATCCGTCATCACTAATCCTGAACATAAAAAATTGATTTCATCAAACGGACGTGAATGCTTAAGCAAATTTAAAAGGAATCCTTCTGTCGATAACTTTCTAAGGCTTTCTCTTGAATTTTCTCAAAATACGAAGTTAATGAGCGATGAAGTCAAAAATCTTGTTGATTATCTTAATTCTTCAAGTGATATTTCAGGCGCTTCAATGGCAATGCTTGGAAATACCGCATTCGCCTTTGCAGATAATGAAAGCTCATTCAAGGATTTGAAGATTGAAGGCCTTGATATATATAAACTCTACACAAGGGATAAGTTATGATAAAGCTGAGCTATGACGTTAATGACTACAGAAATCAGATTTCAGATTTAATTAATGACGGTGACTGCGTAATCGAGCTTGGATGCCATACCGGAAACACCTCCAAAGTAATTCTTGAAAGGGACGTAACATTAATAGCCCTTGACAATTCACCGGAAGCATCATGTGAAATGTCAAAACTTGACTTAACCTTCATCAATGCCGATGTAAGGCTTCATGAAACCTTATCTGAAGTATTTAAATTAACCCAAAAGTGTGACGTTCTAGCCATTGATTTGGGGGGAGGATATCATCCCGATACCGTTTTCAAAGTATTTTACATATGGTCATCCACCTTCAAGCCTACACACACCATAATCAGAAACAGGGGCCTTGTTGAATTCCACAATTCAGTAGCCGAGGTAAAGGGCGATTACAGGTCCGAGGAAGGCTTTTTGGATTCATACAAGGACAGCGGCATTCCTCCTCAAATTAAGGAATTTGATTTATGGACTCCAATGCCTAAAAAATAGATTAAACTATATATAACATCAAAAATATAGTATATAATGTTATTTTTTTAGAAGGTAATTATAATGATTGGTAAAAAGATTCGTTTAGAAAGGATTTTTAATAGGAATACTGGCAGAACTGTTATTGCACCTATGGATCATGGTGTTTCCAGCGGACCTATTAAAGGAATAGTCAATATTGACGATACTGTTGAAGAAATCTCCCAGGGCGGAGCAGATGCAATTTTAATGCACAAAGGAATTGTTCAAAGAGGCCACAGGGGATACGGTAAGGATATCGGTCTTATCGTACACTTGTCAGCAAGTACTTCCCTTGCACCGGACCCAAACAATAAGGTAACCGTAACCTCAGTCGAAAAGGCAATCCAATTGGGTGCTGACGCCGTTTCAGTCCACGTTAACCTCGGAAGCGAAACCGAAAGTCAAATGCTTCAGGAACTTGGAGAAATCGCTGAAACCTGTGACTACTGGGGAATTCCGCTTTTAGCAATGATGTATCCTCGCGGTCAGAAGGTTGAAAACGAAATGGACGTTGAATTCGTAAAGCATGCTGCACGTGTAGGTTCAGAACTGGGCGTTGACATCGTAAAAACAAACTACACAGGAGATTCTGACTCATTCAAGGAAGTAGTTGAAGGAGCCCTTGTTCCTGTAGTCATCGCAGGAGGACCTAAAGTGGATACTGATGAGGAATTATTGACCATGGTAAAGGATTCATTAAGTGTCGGCGGTGCAGGAGTTGCATTCGGACGTAACCTCTTCCAGGCTGAAAACCCTGGTAAAATCACAAGAGCTATTTCAGAAGTAGTCCACAATGATTTGGAAGTAGAAGAAGCTTTAAAATTCCTCTAAGGTGATTTAATGCAAAACAAATTCGCTTGGATAATGACTCCCGACCTCCCGTGGGACGACAGAAAAGAGATGATAACGACAGCTCTTGAATCCGGAATCAGCTATGTCCTTGATTTGGAGTATTCCGATAAAATCAGGAAACTGGGAAACGTAAACATCGTTTCAAATGATGATGAAGCGGACATTTATCTGGTCGGAATCAACGGCGAAGGTGACGGGTCAGTCGATTTAAGTGAAAACTTATCCGACTCCAAGGATTTGGCTCTCTCAAAAAAGGCAAAAGGCGAAGGAAAAATCGTTTGCGCATACATTAAAATAACAGACAAATTACACGAACAGCTGGCAGTAAAAATAGGACCAATCGTTGATTATATCATATTAGTCAGCACGGACTGGACAGTAATTCCTTTAGAAAACATCATTGCAGATTTGCAAAAGGTAGACGTTAATATAATAGCCGCCGTAAGCGATGAAGAAGGCGCAAAACTGGCATTGGAAACTCTGGAGCACGGAACCGACGGAGTAATATTTGAAGCCAACGATTTTGCACAGATAAAATCAATAGCGAAAGAAGTGGATGACGCATCAAAGGAAAAATACGAATTAAAAGTAGCTACAGTAACCAACGTCAAGCCTTTGGGCTCAGGCGACAGGGTATGCGTCGACACGACAGACATGATGCAGCCGGGCGAAGGAATGCTAATCGGTTCATACTCAAAATCAATGTTTCTGGTTCACTCAGAATCTTTAGAAAGCGAATACGTGGCTTCAAGACCTTTCAGGGTTAACGCAGGACCCGTACAGGCATACGTCATGGTTCCCGGAAACAAGACAAGATACTTATCCGAGCTTGTTGCCGGAGACGAAGTATTAATCGTTAATACCGAAGGGGAAACCCGTACGGCATATGTCGGAAGAAGCAAAATCGAGAGAAGGCCATTGATATTGATTGAAGCTGAATACGAAGGAAAGATTATCAGAACATTACTTCAAAACGCAGAAACGATAAGAATTGTTGATGAAAATAACGAACCCTTATCCGTTGCCGATGTCAAGCCTGGAGATAAGGTAAAGGTATACATAGAAAAAAGCGCAAGGCACTTCGGCATAGCCATTGACGAAACGATAATTGAACAGTGAGGAATATTGATGTCACAAATCAGAGCATTTCTAGCAATCGACCTGGACGATGACTTAAAGCCTAAAATCAATAAGGTAATGCGTGAATTTAAAAAAATCGACGCCCATATCAAGTACGTTGATTTGCAGAACCTTCATTTCACCCTTAAGTTCTTTGGAGACATCGACACAGAAGGCATAGATTTGATAGCTTCAAAGGTTGAAAAGGTAATTAATGACTTTGATTCATTTAATATAAAGATTAAGGGCTGCGGGGCGTTCCCGAACAAAAATCGCATTAAAGTGATTTGGGTAGGCCTCGATGAGGATGAAATCCTTAAGGATCTGCATGACAAGCTTGATAACGAGTTCAATGAGATAGGCTTTGATTTGGACAGAAAATTCTCATCACACCTCACCATAGGCCGGATGAAATCAGCTAAAGGCAAGGATAAGGTCAAAAAGACCATTGAAGAGTATGCCGACGTTGATATTGGTACTATGAAAGTCAATGCCATCACGCTAAAGAAAAGCACATTAACTCCAAGCGGCCCGATTTATGAAGATTTAATTGAATTCAGGCTATGATTTCATGGATTATAAAGCTATTTTAGATGAAATTAAACCCACAGCTGAAGAGGAAAAGAAAGTTAGGGAAGTTTCCGAGAAGCTTTTAGACTTTATTAATGACAAGTGCAGTCAGGATAATATCGACGCTGAAGCGGTTCTTGTGGGCTCAGTGGCCAAGGGAACCTACCTGCGGGGAAAATCAGACATTGATTTATTTATTGCATTTCCCCTATCCTGTGATAAAAGCTATTTGAAGGATACGGGACTTGATTTGGCTCATGAATGCTGCAGAGCCTTTAACGTAAAGCCCTACCATCAGTTCGCATCCCATCCATACGTTACAACAGAGATTGAAAACTTCAAGATAGACTTTGTTCCGTGTTACAGAATTAATGACGGAAGCCAGATTAAATCCGCCGTTGACAGGACAATCCTTCATACAATCTTTGTTCAGGCCAATTTAAGCGATTCGCAAAAGGATGAGGTCCTGCTTTTGAAAAGGTTCATGGACATGACCGAAACATACGGTTCAGAATTTAAAGTGGGGGGATTTGCAGGATATTTATGTGAACTGCTCATTATAGAATACGGAACTTTTGAAAATACCTTAAGGCAGGCTGCGGACTGGCAATTCGGCCACGTCATCGATTTGAAGGGTTACGGCACTGCCAAAAAGTTCAAAGATCCATTGGTCTGCATAGACCCGACCGATAAGAACCGCAATGTTGGCGCCGCATTGAGACTGGATAAGTTCTCACAGTTCATTCAGTCCGCAAGGAATTTCTTAAATTCCGATAAAAAAGATGAATATTTCTATCCTTTGGCTAAGGAATTGGATAAGGACAGTGTTTTAAATGAATTCAAGGATAGAAAAAGCAATCTTATTGCAATTAAATTCAACATTCCTCAGATTCCTCTTGATACCCTGCATCCTCAGCTTAAAAAGACATCTGAATCATTTAAAAGAATTTTAAACTCAAATGATTTTTTAGTTTTTCAGACAGGTTACTGGACAGACGAGATTGATACGGCCATAATACTTATAGAACTGGCTGTTTTCGAGCTTAATGACATTAAGGTTCATCACGGTCCGAGAGTATTCTTTAAGGAAGGCTGCAGCAACTTCATTGAAAAGTTCGGCTTTGAAAACTGTTATATTCTCGATGATTACATCGTTTCAAACGTCAAAAGGGAATTTACAACTCCTGAAGCCTTCATTCGCCATCTCATAACTCCCGATTACATTTCACTGATTAAGGTAGGAAAAAACTTGAACAAGCCATTGCTTAAAAGCTATGAAATCTGCGATATAAACGATTTGGCTAATGATGATGAGTTTTTAGCCTTTTTGGATGACTTCTTATATCCGAATCAGCATATCAGACGCTAGCTATTTTTTGGTTACCATTTAATCACCAAATATTTAAATACTATAAAAAAGCCCTTTAATGTTGAGGTGAAAAATATGCCTAAAGAATTAAAGGGTACAAAAACCGAAGAAAATCTTTTAACGGCTCTCAAAGGTGAGTCACTAGCTCGCGTAAAATACGAATTCTATGCCAGCCAGGCAAAAAAGGATGGATATGTCCAATTGTCCGAAATATTCAAAGAGACTTCAGATAATGAAAAGGAACATGCTAAAGTATGGTTTAAGTTATTGCATGATGGCGGTGTCAAGGACACATTAACAAACCTTGGTGAAGCCATTGTCAACGAAAACTACGAATATTCAGACATGTATGTTAATTTTGCCCGTGAAGCCCGTGAAGAGGGATTTGACGAAATAGCCGATTTGTTTGAATTGACTGCAGACATTGAAAAGGCACACGAGGAGCGATACAGGATTTTTGTAAACAATATTGAGAAAAATAGCGTGTTTAAAAAATCCGGTGAAATCACCTGGAAATGCGGCAACTGCGGAAACCTCCATGTAGGCAAGGAGGCTCCCGAGGTATGTCCGATGTGTGATCACCCCCAGTCATATTATGGGAAATTAGATTTAAGTTATGTATAATCTAATTTTTTCTCTTTTTTTTTTTATTTTAATGTTTTTTCATGTTTTTTGCAAATACTTTGAATCCATTAGCCTCTAGATTAATGTTAAATACTATAAAAGACAAAATTGAAGATAACAAATAGCTCACCGAGTGAATGTTTTTTGCATTTTTCATTAACCAATCACAGAGATATTATTTTGAAAGAATTTCTTTAGATATTAATTGAAAAACAAGAAACAATTTGTTAATCAGGTTAATTGTTGAATTTCTGGTATGTGAAATTATAACTGAAGGAATGATTGCCATGACATTAATATTTAAAGATGACTGTAAGAAAGAATTCCTTGAAGAAATCAGGAATGCTAAAAAGGAATCGGAATCCATTTTCATTAAAGATGAATTCAATAGGATTGAACTTGAATATTTGGAGCTTATAAACAGATTCTATGAGCTTCAGATTAAAAATTGTAAGCTTAAAGCTCAAAATTCCGATTCCGAAAAATAAACATAACTTTATAACAAGCTTAAAATAAATATTATTAATACAAGTGATAACATGATAGAAAATAATATCTGTTTGTTTACTGACTCCTATAAAATAACTCATCACTATTTCTATCCAAAGGGAACGAAAAAGATTTATTCCTATTTGGAAAGCAGAGTTGGTGCTGAATTTAACAAAACTATATTTTACGGGTTGCAGTACATAATTAAAAAGTATCTGGAAGGTAAAGTAGTAACTCAAGAGAAAATCGATGAAGCTGACAGGTTAATGGAAGCTCATCTTGGAGGAGGCATCTTCAACCGTGAAGGATGGCAGTACATTCTGGATGAATTCGGCGGAAAGCTGCCTGTTGAAATCAGGGCGGTTCCCGAAGGCACTCCAGTTGATGTCTCAAACGTATTAATGACAGTTGAAAACACTGACGATAAGTGTTACTGGTTACCGAATTATCTTGAATCATTATTGCTGCAGGTATGGTATCCTTCAACGGTTGCCACCTTATCTGCAGAAGTCAGAAAGCTCGCCAACTTTTATTTGGACGTGACGGGCTCTCCTAAGGATAATCTGGCATTTATGCTTCATGATTTCGGCTACAGAGGCGCAACTTCAACCGAATCAGCTATGCTTTGTGGATCTGCACACCTTTTAAGCTTTTCAGGTACCGACACCATTCCTGCCCTGACGATTCCTGAAAACTACTACAATGACTCAGACGTTTACGGATTTTCCGTTCAGGCAACCGAGCACAGCGTAATGACGTCCCTAGGTCCTGACGGGGAAATCGAACAGACCTTAAACGTTATTAACAATGCAAAGGACGGCATTTTATCTTTAGTAATTGACAGCTATAATTACAGGAACTTTTTAAAGCAGGCCTCAAGTGAAGGTTATGAGCTCAATGAAGCCATTTTAAGCTTTCTTGAAACTGAAGGAAACAAGGTTGTCTTCAGGCCGGACAGCGGAGAGCCTGTATCAACGACAATCGACTGTTTGAATATTCTTGAAAGCGGCTTTGGAAGCTGCACTACCGAAAAGGGCTATAAGATGTTCGATGCCAATATCGGCCTTTTGTGGGGTGACGGCCTTAATTATCACAAAATCAGGGATATTCTCTTTGCAATGAAATCCAACGGATGGGCGGCATCCAATATCATCTTCGGAATGGGCGGAGGGCTTCACAGCTCCGTCAACCGTGATACGCAGAGAAACGCATTCAAGTGTTCTGCTCAGCTGAGAGATGATGAATGGCACGATATCTTTAAAAATCCATTGGACTCCAGTAAAAAATCAAAAACGGGAAGATTTAAACTTGTTAAAGATGGGGAAAGCTTCAAGACAATTCCTATTGATGCTGACGGTGATGACGTCCTTCAGCCGGTCTTCAGGGACGGTGAACTGCTGATTGATGAAAAGTTCAGCAAAATCAAATCAAGGGCTGAAAACTATTCAAATTATTCCCCTTAATTTATACTTTTTCAATTCTTTTTTTCTATAGTGTTCTTTTATATATGATGAGGTACAAACATACCTTTACTATATAAAGGAGGACACAAATTGTTCAATAAATCTAAAATATCCCTACTGATTATATCGGTATTTTTATTATTTATTGTTATACTCCCTTCAACGGTAGCTTATGAGTGCGTTGACCAGACGAACGTCATGTCCAGGGTTGTTGAGGAAGAGGAGATATTATTGAGAAATTTAAATGAGGTATATTTCGATTCATCCGCTCCCGACGGCGGTGACGGCTCAAAGGAAAATCCCTATAATGAGCTGAAACAGGAATACATTCGTGATAATGGAGTTATCCATTTGGCAAACGGCGAATACCTCTTTGAAACATTTCCTTCAATGCAATATACCAATTTAACTGTACACGGTTCAGGCATGCAGGACACGATAGTTAGAAGCCACCATGCCCTGACCATTAGACATTTCACTTTATCTGATTTAACGCTGTCCGGTGTTAACATCATCAATCACGGAACAATAGACATTGAAAATGTAATTTTAGAAGATGCAAATGCAAGCATCACAGATCAGTATAACCATTCCTTCGGAGGTGCCATATATAATCCGGGCGAGCATTACGACCCATATCTTTACTTGACTAACTGTATTGTCCGGAACAATTACGCGATGTACGGCGGTGCCATCTACATGACCCACGGACATTTGAAAGTCGTCAATACAACTTTTGAGTCAAACGTCGCCTACAATTACGGTGGAGCGATAGCTGCAAGCGACAATTCAAGAATAGACATCATAGATTCCACTTTCATCAATGACAAATCCATTAATGATGCGGGCGGCGCAATATACTTTAAGAATGCGAACGTAACGATTTCCAATTCAGACTTCATCAATTCCTTCGGCCAGTTCGGAGGAGCCATCTGCGATTTGAATTCGGTTACTGTAATTACAAATTCAAGATTCTATGGAAATAATGCCTCCTACAGGGGAGGAGCGATTTATTCACTGTATGGAAAGTTCTATGTTGACAACTCTCGTTTTGAAAAGAACCACGGCAAAAACGGAGGCGGAATCTTTCTCGACAATGCCACAGACCACTACATTAAAAATTGTGTATTCGTCTCAAACACCGCTGAAGTTTGCGGGGGCGGAATCTACTCCATTTTAAATATAATTCCGTCAAATATGAAAAATACCTACATTAACAATAAGGCATCCGTAAGCAATGATTTGTACGTTACCCACCAGATTAATCCTTGGCTGGGCGATGGAAACTACACCATGATTGTAAATGACAAAATCCACACCGAAATAACCAATATCCCAAAATACTACAGCCTTGTTGATCATGGCTTTGTAACTCCTGTTAAAGATCAGGAAAGCAGCGGGGACTGCTGGGCATTTTCTGCAATCGGAGCCCTGGAATCCTGCATCTTAAAGACCACGGGGGTTGCCTATGACTTGTCTGAAGAGAACATGAAAAACCTCATCAGTCTTTATTCCGATTACGGCTGGAACGTCGACACCAATATGGGCGGATACGACCTGATGGCTGTTGGATACCTCATAAGCTGGCTGGGTCCGGTTCTTGAAGAGGATGATTTGTTCGATGACCATTCGACATTATCACCGGTCTTGCATTCCATATTCCACATTCAGGACATCTTATGCGTCGGCAGAAATTCATATACTGACAATGACGAAATCAAAAAGGCGATAATGAAATATGGCGGCGTGGCTTCAGGCCTGCACAATGACGACAATTACTTAACCAAAAACACTAATTCCTATTACTATGACGGCAAGGGAAGCGTTAATCATGCCGTTTTAATTGTGGGATGGGATGATGACTATTCAAAATACAATTTCAAAAACACTCCTCCGGCAAACGGCGCATGGATTTGTAAAAACAGCTGGGGTGAAAGATACGGTAAAAACGGATATTTCTACGTTTCATATTATGACACCAAGTTTGCAGAAATCGGTAATCCTCAGTCCGCATACACATTTGTTTTAAACAATACCGTTGATTTGGACAAGAATTACCAGTACGATTTCATAGGAATGACTAATTATTTTGTAACGGGAAGGGACAGCATCTGGTACAAGAACGTCTTTTCTGCAACGGACGAGGAGCTTTTGGCCGCATTTTCAACCTATTTCAGGACTGATACCGAATGGGAAGCCCATATCTATGTCAACGATGAACTGAAATATTCCCAGACTGGCTCTTCACCTTCAGGCTATTTCACCTTCAAGCTGGACAAGTTCATTCCTTTGTATACTGGAGACATCTTCGAAATCGCAATTAAAATCAACAGCGGAACTTTCCCTGTTTCAGAGACGGTTTACGCAAACAAGCATTTATATACGCCTGGAATATCCTATTTCAGCCTTGACGGAAAGACCTGGAATGATTTATACGATATCGTCTATACCTATGGAGGAAACGATTACATTTCCCAGGTGGCATGTATCAAGGCATTTACCACTTTGGATACCTTGAATACCTTCATTTACATGGATGATTTGTATGCTGAGGTCGGAAAGGTTGTTTCGATTGCGGCAAACGTCATTGACGCCCATAATCATTGGGTAACTACCGGAAGCGTCACGTTCACAATTGACGCAAAGGACTATGTCGTTAACGTAAACTCAGGAAAAGCAGTTTTAAACTATACTTTTACAAGAAGGGGCAATTTCACAGTTAAGGCTACCTATAACGGTATTCATTACAATCCTTCAACTGTAAGCTCAAATGTTGATGCTGAGTTAATCCTTTCAGGCTCCAGAATCGTTTTGGACTTTGTTTCACCTAGAGTTGATGATAACGTAAGCATTACCGCAAGGGTTTACGATTCATCAAACAATCCCGTAAATTCAGGAAGCGTCACTTTCAGGACCGATTCTCTTGAAGAGACTGTTGAAGTCAGAAACGGTGCTGCAACGATTGTTACTTCATATTCAGATGTTGGAAATCATGGGATTGATGCATATTTTACTTCAAGGCAGTATTATCCTTCAAACGCTTCAGCAGTAATTAACGTTCGCCAGAAGATACTTGACACGTCAATATCCGTTACATCTTCGGCTTCCTATAACAATGTGACCATAACCGCTACCGTCAGGGACAGCAACGCAGACTTGGTGCGCGCAGGCAAGGTTACCTTCAATATCAATGGTATAACGGCCATAGTTAAAGTAATGAACGGTCAGGCTATTTTAAACGTTGTTATTCCTCGCAGTTCCAATGTTTATTTAACATATGAAGGTGATGAGTACGCTTCTTCATCCACAAGCGCCAGAGTCAACATCGGCGAAATCCCCGCTTCAAGCATCAGATTGAACAATATGGCCGTTAATGCGGGCGATAATATTAACATAGTTGCAAGAGTTACTGATTCTGCTAATAATCCTATTAATAAGGGTACTGTTTCATTTACGGTTGATTCCAAAACATATAATGTTGGTGTTTCAAATGGTCAGGCTGTTTTAAGCACTGTATTTTCGAAATCCGGTGTTTATGAGGTTAGTGCTGTATTTACAAGCGACAGCTATTCAACTTCCTCTGCCAAGTCAACGATAACGGTTAAGGGTCTTCCCGAATCCTATGTCCGATTGAACAATATGGCTGTTAATGTGGGCGATAATGTTAATATCGTTGCAAGGGTTACTGATTCTGCTAATAATCCTATTAATAAGGGTACAGTTTCTTTCACGGTTGATTCCAAAACCTATGATGTTGGTGTTTCAAATGGTCAGGCTGTTTTAAGCACTGTATTTTCGAAATCCGGTGTTTATGAGGTTAGTGCGGTATTTACCAGTGACAGCTATTCGACGTCTTCTGCAAAGTCAACGGTAACAGTAAATGGTTTTACTGACTCCAAAATCGTTGTAAACGACATCACGGCCTCTGCAGGAGAAAAGATTTATATTGTGGCAAACGTCTATGATGATAAGGGAAGCCTCATTAATGAAGGAAACGTCGTTTTCCTTTTGGGCTCTGAATCCCATAGCGTTAACGTTAATAATGGAGTTGCGATTTTAACCACTTCATTTTCCAATGCTGGCGTTCATGATTTGAAATCAACCTTCACTTCCGATAAGTACTCACAGTCAACTGCCAATTCAAAGATTACGATAACGGGCAAGACATCGATTAACGTGTCATTAACCGTTGATGATGTCAAGTATGGTGAAAAGCCTGTTGCGCATATCACTTCAGACGCTTCATTTACAGGTGATTTGAAGGTTTCAGGTGTTGTTTATACTGTTAACGTTAATAAGGGTTCAACCACATTCACGATTCAAAAGGTATTTGATAAAGGCAAAAGCTATGATGTAGTATTGTCATTTTCCGGAAACGACAGGTATTATCCCGTATCTTCAAGCGATTCGTTCACGGTTTATTCGACTGACTCTTCACTGATTGCCGATGATTTAATCATGCATTACAAAGACGGAAGCAGATTCAAGGTTAAATTAGTTGATGAAAACAATAAACCTATAGCCAATAAGGCAATCGTTTTTGAACTTCAGGGAGCGCAGTACTCAAGAACAACGGACAGCGACGGATACGCTTCACTGGCCATTAACTTAAACTCAGGCAAATACGCTGTCACCGCCAGATACTACGGCGATTCCGATCATTCCTCCTGTGATGTTTCAAGAAGCATCGAGGTCAAATCGACAGTAATAACTCATGACGTGGTTAAATACTTCAGAAACGGCACGCAGTTTTATGCTACTATTTTAGACAGCAAAGGAAATACTGTTCCTTACACAGCTGTTCGCATGAACATCAACGGAGTGTTTTATGACAGAACAACCAATTCAGAGGGCGTTGTCAGGCTTAACCTCAATCTGGAGCCGGGAACTTACATATTAACCGTAAGCAATCCGAAAACCGGTGAAATGGCATCGGCCAACGTTAAAGTGCTTTCAAGATTAACGGATAATCACGATCTGGTAAAATACTATAGGAACACTTCAAAATACAGCGTAAAGGTTTTATCAGAAACAGGCAAGGCTGAAGCTGGAAAGACCGTAACGTTCAACATTAACGGAGTCTTTTATGAAAGAATAACTGATTCGAAAGGCGTTGCAAGCCTCAACATCAATCTTGAGCCGGGCACCTATGTCATTACTGCCCAGTATGGTGATTCAAGAGTCTCCAATAAAATAACAGTTTTAAGCGTTCTTGAAACCTCTGATTTGACAATGAGGTATAAGGACGGGTCAAGCTTCAGGGCGAAGGTTTTGGACGCCCGTGGAAATCCTTACATCGGACAGACCGTAACGTTCAACATCAATGGTGTGTTTTATGAGAGGGTTACAGGTATCGATGGTGTTGCAAGCCTTAAAATCAATCTGCAGAAAGGGGAATATATCATAACGTCCACATACAACGGTTTAAACAGTGCCAATACAGTAACGGTTAATTTATAAAAAAAGAAAGGGAATAGCTATTTGTTGTTAGCTATTAACTTGCGTGCGGCCTTTAAATCGGTATTGTAGATGTGGCCGGAAGTGGAGTGGTAATGGATTCCTCCAAAGTTAAGTTTCGTACCCATTATCTCTTCATTAACTTCCTCTTTCATTTTTATTCCGAGATATGCAATGAAGAACATGTTTGAGTAAAATGCGCCGAAAATATCGTTGCTTCTGAAGATACAGTGAATTGTCAGTTCATTGTCACGCACTATGCACTGCAGGAACTGCAGACATGGGATATCTTCCTCTTCGGCATCTTCAATAGGGTTTATCGTAACTGCAACTGCACGGTTTGATCCTGTAGCGGTCAATATCCTTTTTTTCATGCTTTCAAACTGATCCACATCAAAATGCGCAAAGATACGGTTAGGATAGGTGTAGACGAATCCCTGGGTGTTGTTGATGATTTCAGGGTCTTCTACTGACCTGACGTATTCATATAGTGCATCGCTTTTGATAGGGCAGGCTTCCATGTCAAACCTTCCGGATTTGATGTCTGCAAGCATCATGTCTGTAGTGTAATTCTGATATTTGGCCCTGAATTTCAAGTCCAATGGGTCATCTATAATGTAGAAGTTTCCTAAACTTTCCTTTAAATGATGATTGCTGTCCTTATAGGTTTCCTTTCCTTCTTTTAATATTTTATTAACAAAATCCAGATAACATTGATTAATACTTAACATCTTAAACAGTCCTTTTAAATTGTTTTTTAGTATGTTTTTGAAATTATAAAAACTTAGTGTTTTGGTAAAATTTTAAATCATAATATATACAAATTAATAACCATGCAATTGAATCCCGAACAAGAAAGCGTAGTAACATACACTGGTGACAAATATTTAAGCGTTGAAGCGGGCCCCGGCGCCGGAAAGACCCGCGTAATAATTGAGAGAGTAAAATACCTGTTAAATGAAGTTGGAATAGATCCCTCAAGCCTTCTGATAATTACCTTTTCCAGAAAGGCCGCCGATGAGCTTCAGGACAGGCTTGCAGACGACAACATTTCAAGCACTGACATCAAAAAGATGCAGATATCAACGATTCATTCATTCTGCAGCAAAATCCTTGAAAAAAGCGGAGCGGTCGGTTTTGACGTCATTGACGATGATCTGGGCGAAAAGATAAACATGTTCATTGGAAAGCATGCTGATGAGCTCGGCTTTGTAGGTGAGTGTTACCTGCCGAAAAGAGAGGTGGGAGACGTTATCCGCAAATACAACGAATACTGCACATTCAAGGTTGACACTCCCAAACTGGTTGAGTATATTGAAAATACCCATCCGGTTTGCGATGAATACGTTCACTTTGTCAATGAATACATGGCCGAAAACGACGGAGCATTCCCGCGCGATGAGGTTCGTGAAAATGAGGAGTTTAAAAAGGCATGGTACAATGCGAAATACCTGCAGATTGCCAAATCATATGAGATTTATAAGGATTTGCTGAATAAGTATAACGTTACCGATTTCAATCATATGCAGGTTAAGGCCCTTGAAATATTGAGGAAAAACCCGGAAACGCGCTTTAAAAACATTTTAATCGATGAGTTTCAGGATACCGATCCGGTTCAGATGGAAATCTTTGAGATATTAATGGAAAATACGGATTCATTCACTGTTGTAGGTGACATTAACCAGAGCATTTACGGTTTTAGGGGCTCAAGCGAGAATTATTTCGATTATCTGGCTGATTTGCATGGTGATGATGTCGAGCCGAAAAGCCTTCCAACCAATTATCGCTCAACCTATGAAATCATCGATATCAGCCAGGATTACATAAGGCATCAGCAGTCACAAAACTCCGCATTAAAGAAAGCCAAATGCGGTCGTGACGTTAACAATGAAGTTTACTATCTCATTAACCCGGACAATAAAAGTGAAGCGCTTAACATCTTCAATATCATTAAATATCTGTATGATAACGGCAAAATCAACAGCTATGATGAAATAGGAATCCTTACAAGATCAGTCAAGGGTGCATCATCCTGTATTGACCCGTTAATTGAGCTATTGGCTGAAAATGACATTCCTTACCAGATTAAGGGAAGAAACGATTTGTTTGATAAGGATGAAATCAAATCCATTCTGACATTGCTGCATCATTTGATTGAGGATGAAGATTCCGATAAAATCATTTTAACCCGCTGGGAAAAGGAATGGCTTAACCTGAAGGCTTACACAGGTGCAAACTTCGAGCAGAAGCTATTTGATTTATCAGATGATACCAAAGCTATTTTAAATGATTTGCAGGACGATTATGAAAATCAGGTGATTGCCGCTGAAAAGGTTGCTTATGAGAAATTCACAGGCAAGAAATCCAGATTGAGAAGTTTTGCAGGAGTTTTCAACCGTGACGAAGAGATTTTAGAGGAAATATTCAAGACTGTTGAAAAGCCGGTATTAACCGATGAAAACCTCGTTAAATATGGCGTTACTGATAGTAACGATTTGGAATTCTTCCGTAAACTAAATGCTTTGAAATCAGACATTTTCGATGAAGACCTTAAATACAGCGAAAGGCCAACAATCTTAGACATTTATTTAACATTATTAACTGAAATAACCGATTGCTTAAGCGTTGACGTCATTAATGATGACAGCGAATTGATCAATAACCTCTCCGTCATAACGAATACCTTCGACAGCTATGAGGACATGATGTATGACCGAGATATCAGGGGAGCCTACTGGTTCATTTACAGGAATATCGAAAGCTACGCATCCTATGTTGAGGATTCAAGGGGCGTTCAGATAATGACAGTCCACAAATCCAAGGGACTTGAGTTTCCGGTTGTAATTCTCGCTTCTTTAAATGAAAACAGATATCCTCTGAAATACAGGAATCCGAATCCCGAAAGCGGATACATGATGGGAAGGCCTGTATATTACACTCCATGTGATTGTCTTGAATACAAGAACTTTGAGGATGAGGAAGAGGAGCTTAAGATGCACAACTGGGAAGAGGAGCGCGTAATCTACGTTGCAATGACAAGAGCAGAGGACACGCTGATATTGTCATCAATCGTTAATGGATGTGAAGCTGAAGTGGAAACGGCTTATAATCGTTTAGATGATACGGATTACTTAAAGTCAATCAATAAGGGACCTGACAGCGTTCAGAATGCCATTGACGAAAACCTTGATTACTGCAGGTTAATCAACCCTCATGACATTGACATTAACGTTATCGACAAGCCTCCAAAAGATGCGGATGCCGAACTGATTACTTTGAGCTTTTCTGCCCTGGAAGATTATCTGGAATGTCCTTTCAAGTACAGGATGGCCTATGAGGTCGATTTCAGAACCTCAAATCCGAACAAGCTGGATGACGGTATTTTCATTCATAAGGCATTGGAAGTAATTAATAAAAAAATCAAAGCCGAAAACAATACATACATCGGCAACGACCGTGTTAAAAAAATCGTTTCCAGATTATTCCACACTTCAAACATCGCTTTGGAGCTTGAGGATGAGGAGCGCTACAAAAGAAAGCTTGAAACGATTACACATGACGTAATCCATTACTATGATCATGAGGGAAGAGATCTTGAAATCATCGAGTCCGAATATCTGTTCTTCATTAAAACGGACAGCTATTCGATGGCGGGCATCATAGACTTGATATTTAAGGACAAGGATGGCAATATCGGAATTCTTGATTATAAAAACACTGCAATAGAGTCTAAATTCATTGATAAGTACTCAAAACAGTTGCATTTATACCGTGCAGCCCTAAAGGATAAAAACCAGAAGTTTTCAGACGTTGAAATTGAAAAGTTATATGTTTATGCAATCAAATCAAAAAAGATGATTTCAATCGACATTTCCGATGAAAAGGAAAAAGAAGTCTTAAACGAGTTAAATGCTACGGCAGATAATATTATAAGCAAAAATTTCCCGTCAAAAGAAGGAAAGCACTGTGAATATTGCCAATATAAAAAAATTTGTAATAGATAATAAAATCTATTACTTTTTAACGATATTAAACATCAGTCCGAAAAGCTCAAGGGCCTTGTCGGTTGAATCCTGATCGGTGATGTTTTCAGGTATTTCATAAACGAAAGTAGGATTTCCCGCTTCAGCCAATGGTATTGAAACGAGCTTTGCTGATGTTGCCTGAACCGGCTGGCTTGTGTTTCTTGGGAAGTAGTTGAAACTGCTTTCGTTAGCAATCTTTTGTGCAATTGCAACTGATGCGTTGTCCATTGCAGGTGTAGCCAGGTAGAATCCTTGACCGTATCCTTCAATGTGTGAATGGCTGATTATGATGGAATCCGCATGGGTATTGTTTATAACGTCAGGCATTACAAAATCATGAACCAGGCCTTCACCGTTTTCACGGCTTTTATCATAATCGGTTGCGTCTTTGGTTACGTTAACGTGATAAACCGTAAACTTAACGTCATTGTTTTTTGCAAACTCTTCTGCAGCCTTTATTTCAGGTTCGATTGATAAGGGTTCTCTTGGATGAATTCCTGCAATCAGAACCATTTCCGTTTTTGCATTGGCGTTTCCGTAAACTGTCTTGTTGACGGTACCTACATCATTTTCCCAGTGTCCGCTATTGGTGGAGGAGTTCCCGCTGAAGTTTGTGTATAAAAATAATGAAGCTCCTACCAGAATAACAGCTATTATTATAATGATTTTTATCTTTCTTGTCAAAATAATCACTCCATTATTTTTTAATATAATTTAAGTGATTATTATATGTTTTGAATTGAAAAAAGAAAATAACTTATTGAATTAATTATAAAGATATTTTTTAAGTAAATTTTGGTGATTTCATGATTGAAGGTAATTTGAATAAATTAATCGACCTGAATGAAAGGATTGTAAGTCAGAATGAAAAGCTGATCAGGCAGAATGATGAGATTATCTCCCTATTGAAGCAAATGAATGGTGAGGAGGAATCTTCAGAAAAAATAAGCATGGATTTGGGAAACGGCCTTGTATTTGACGAAACGGGTCAGGTATCCACTGAAGGACTGGTTTTTAATCAAAAGGATGAAGAAGATCCAGTACCTGAAAATCTGCTTTTTGAAAAAAACGACACGGTATACTTTGAGAAATCCCTGAATCCCGGTGAAGTTCTCTTCGTTGCCAATTCACCTGATGATGAGGTCGGAATTTACAGATTGTCCGTTAAAAGCTCAGATGAGCTTAAGGTTTCACCTTCCGAAATCACGGAAGAAATCACCAGGAATTTTGATGACATAAATTATGAAATAACGCTCGATAATTTAACGGGTGAAGCCGTAACATATCAGTTTAAATTACCGTTGCTTGTTGCATTTGAAAGCCTTGATAAAGATGCATCAATCGATTCATGTATAGCTATACTCGATGATGAAGTTTTCATGAATTTGCCTGAAATGATTAGGGTTGCAATGGAGGACGGTGCTGAAAAGATTCACCTGCCTATGAAAAACGCTGTGGCGACCCTGGGTGCTCCGCCGGCATTGATGAATCATCTTGAATTCTATAAGACGCCAGATCAGGTTTTCGATAAGCTGTTTTAAAAAAAAAGAAAGGTGTAGGTTTATTTAAAACCTATGCGTTTTCGGTCATTATAGGAACGACCTGTTTTTTACGTGAAACGACGCCTTCTAAAAGTGCGGTGTTGTCCTTAAGCTCAACTCCGTAAGCCTTTTCAACTAATGCCGCATCTTTTCCCAATACAATGACCTGTGAATTGCTGTTAACTATGTCAGTAATTAATAACATGAATAAATCCAGATTCTCTTTTTCGATTATTTTTTCAATTCCAGCTTCCAGATCATCCTTCATTTCCAGAACGTCAGGGATGCTTGCGGTATTTACCTGATTGACTATTGATTTAACGTCCTTAAAGTCAATCTGTTTTGCATCGAGAGCGAGGATTTCATCAATCGTAAAGCTTGACAAATCGGTTCCGGCCTTAAGCATTTCAAGTCCGTATTCTTCATAGTCGATTCCGGCGATTTCGGCAAGTTTTTCAACTGCAATCTTATCGTCTTCGGTCGTTGTCGGAGACTTTAAAAGCAAAGTGTCTGAGATGATTGCTGATAACATTAACTGGGCGATTTTAGCTTCGATTTCAACGTTGTTTTCATTGAATAACTTAAATAAAATTGTTTCGGTACATCCTACGGCTTCAGCCCTGTAAAATAAAGGATATGAAGTTTCCAATGCAATCTTGTGGTGGTCAACAACCTTTTTGATGTTCATGTTTTCAAGGTTGTCGATGGATTCGGAAGGGCTGTTGTGGTCAACGAGGATAACGTCGCTTCCCTCTTCCAGACTTTCAATCAGTTCCGGAGCTTCAATGTCCAAATAGTTTAAAACGTATTCGGTTTCCTTGTTGAGGCTTCCTAATCTGCATGCGACGGCGTTTTCGTTTCCAAGCTTATGCTCAAGTTCACACATTACCAGACTTGAGGTAACAGTATCCGTATCCGGACTCTTATGTCCAAAAATATAAGTTTTATCCATAAATATCACACATAATTTTTAATATATTTATATTATGTTTTTATAAATTAATAAATGATGTCCTTTTTTGAAAGTTATTTTAAATATGTTGAGGGCGCTTTCGCCGATCATCAATTCCTGTTTTTATTAACGTTATTGATAGGCATATCATGTTGGGTTGGGGGCTATTTTTTGGCGGACTGGATATTCACGCCTCAGGAGCTGACATATTATGAATACCTGGCTCAGGAAACCTTCTTTTCATTCGGTGACATGATGTATATCATTGTCAATAACTGCTTGATTAATATTTCAAGCTATTTTGAGGCGATATTTTTCGGATTCGGGCCTGTATATGACATGGCAATTAACATGGGAATGTCCGGAGTCATATCAAGGGCAACCGAAATTGCATGCGGCGATCCGTTCCTGTTTTTGAAGCTGACCTGCCTTCATGGATTTTTTGAGGACTTATCAACGATTTTAAACAGCTTTGCCGGATTTATTTTGTTTTCCTTTGTTGTGAGATTCATTAAAAACCTGTTCTCGCCTTCTTATAATTTAGCTGACGGACGCTTCTTGAATTCCTGGAAAATCAACAAAAAGCACTTATATCAGTCAGTAGCCATTTTCATTTTAGGTTTGGCTGTCATGATATTTGCCGGTTTTCTGGAAGAGTATATAAGCATCCCATTCGGAAATTTGGTTGCCGCCATTTTTTAGAAAATTACATTTATCATGAAGTGCAATATTAACTATTATGGTAAAGGTAAGTATTTTAGGAGCAACCGGTGTTATAGGAAAAAACGTTGCATTTACATTGGCAAGAGCAGACACCGTTGATGAAATAGTATTGTTTTCACGACCTGAAAGCATAGACAAAGCCAAAGGCGAATCATATGACATGTATGATGCCCTTGCGGCAGAAGATATTGACTGCAGGCTTTCCCCTTCATCCGATTATAATGATATAGTGGGTTCCGATATCGTGCTGATTACTGCGGGAACTCCAAGGCAGGAGGGAATGAGCAGAATGGATTTGGCCGTTCCAAACGCTCAAATCGTAAGAAATTATGCTGAAAAGATTGCGGAGTACGCTCCCGATTCAATCATATTAATCGCTACAAATCCCGTTGACGTGATGACAACGATTGCCCTTGAGGCATCCGGCTTTAAAAAATCAAGGGTAATCGGAATCGGAAACCACTTGGATTCATTAAGGCTTAAGGCATATTTCTCAAGACAGATTAACGTCAACAGTTCCGAGGTCCACACGAGGGTTATCGGCGAGCACGGGGAGCATATGGTTCCATTATTAAGTTCAACGACCATAGGTGGTATTCCGTTGAAGTACTTCCTTAAATCCGTTGATATGGACGTTCCAAGACTTATCAAAAGGCTAAGAAATGCCGGAAACACAATCATTTCCAAAAAGGGAGCAACCGAGTACGGCCCTGCCTTTGCGATTTCAAACCTGATTTCAACAATCATCACAGACAGCCATAAGGTATTGACTGTCAGCACCTATCTGGACGGCCAGATTGAAGACGTTTCAGGTGTGTCATTGGGTGTTCCTGTTGTTTTATCTAAAAAAGGAATTGCAATGATTGTACCGATTCATATGAACGATTATGAGAAAATGAGATTTAAGGAAGCCGCCGAAAGCGTAAGGGAAGTTACCGAGGAAGTTAAAAAATCATTCGATAATTAATCTTTTTGCCGAAACCGATTTTCGGCAATATTTTACTGTTTTTTCAATACTTTTATATTTTAGATTCTTAAATTATTACATAAGGTAATACTTGTTATTATCTAAGGGTAAAAAAATTGTTAGTTTCTTGACAATTGAGAGTAGTCGAATTCTTTTAGATATTTAGGTGAAAATATGAAAGAATTATATGAAAAGATGATAAACGAATCAATGGCTGCTCAAAGAGCAGACGTTGAAGTAATATCTGAAAACAGATATAACGACTTTAAGGTTACTGACGCCAAGCCTTACGCTGATGCAGTAGCCAATATGAAAGCACTGGACAGTCAGGCTGAAAGTGTAATAAACCTGCACAAGAAGTCTGTTGAAAGCCATTACAAGGTACTGACTTCCGTTACCGAAACCATCCGTCCGGAAGACGACCCGTTCATTGAACATTACCAGACGCCGCCTGTACTGGAAGTTCTATGTGAAGAGGACGCTGAATTTGCAGCAAGCGTCGAGAAGTTCATCGATGCGATTGCTGATAATGAAGCCCTGATTTCAAAGGAATCAATCAGAAGATACGGCGGATTCTACGGACCGACCTGTGTAGTTGACTTTGCATTAATGCCTGGAAGCACAACAAACGTTGTAAACCAGATTTTAACTCCTTTAGACATTCCTGTAATGCACAAGCAGGCCATTTTATCTGCAAAGTCCTGGGGTATGAACACTTCATACGGTGTCGGGGACGCATTTGCAAACGCAATCGAAGACGGTTTAACTGCCGCTGAAGCGACACAAAAAGAGATTGAAACGCTTCAGATGGTTTACCGCGAACCTATTGAAGCTCAGGGAACATTAATGGATGATGCAAGCCATTCCTCATTTGACGTGAGAAAATACATGAACGGCTATAAAAAGGAAATGGCGGCAACCGTTAAGGCAGCCATTGACGATGGAGTCCACTATGGTAATATCGTAACCGTTCCTGCATACTGCGTTGGAGATATCGGCCACCACATCGGCCAGGCAAGCTACAACATGGTAAAGGATGATGTAACATTGAATATCATTAAGGCAACGACCGAAGTGATTGATGCAACTTTAAGGTCAAACATTGACAATTATCAGGCTCCTTTCAACGTATTGAGACTTGCAACGGGAGCTTCAGCATGCGCAACAGAATACATTCTTGAACTGGATGGGTTCAACGCACCTATGGTTGTTGATTTGCTGAATAAACGCTTCCACAACTACGTGCAGCAGTATCCTACCCGTGGAGCCGCAGCCGAACTGCACAACTGCGACTTCATGGACATGATTTTCAGAGGATTCGGCGCAATCAGTGATGCCAGAAAGGCCAGAAGCAGCGAAGACATTCCTTTAGTGCCAAAAATCAATGGTTATCCTGTTGACTTAAGCCCGATAGCTGAAAACGAGGTAATCATGAACCCTCAAAGATACACCTATCCTGCATGTGCAATAACCGTCAGGTTCTCCTCACTCATGAGGCTTGCAGACTATCCATGTCTTTTGACTTCAGAACCTATTACGGCAACGATGATGACCAATATCATTGCGCTTAACAAGGAATCTCCTGGATCACCTGCAAGAGGATGTAAAAACTGTGCATCAGCCACATTAGTCGATTCAAAACACGAATACTGTCAATGGAGAGAAGCCGTTTAGGTAGTGAGAAAAATGGCTTCATGTAACATTGAAAAGAAATTTCTAGCCGAACTGCTCGGAACATTTTTCCTTGTGTTTTTCGGTACAGGCTCAGCAGTTGTGACACTTTTGATTTCAGACAGCATTGACTCTGCAAACGCCGGAATCGGTATTTTAGGCGGTCTTGGCGACTGGATAGCTATTGCTTTAGCCTTCGGTTTGACGGTAATGGCCTGTATCTATTTATTCGGTAAGATATCTGGCGCTCACTTGAATCCTGCAGTAACGGTCGGACTGCTTGTAAGCAAAAACATTTCCCTTGTTGACAGTATTTATTATATTGTCGCTCAGGTAATCGGAGCATGTTTAGGCAGTTTAGCACTGTTTTTATGTCTTGGAAGCGGTGCCGTAACCATCGGAGCATTAGGTGCAACCGCTCCCGGATTGGGAGTCAGCTATTGGCAGGCGATGTTTGCCGAGTTTTTAGGAACCTTCTTCCTTGTATTGGTGGTTATGGGTGTTGCAGTCGATAAGAAGGCCGAACCAGGCTTTGCAGGTCTTTCAATAGGTATGACTGTAGCTGCAGTAATTGTCGTATTGGGCGCATTTACCGGAGCTTCAATCAACCCTGCACGTACATTCGGACCATATTTAATGGACGTTGTGCTTGGCGGAGCAAATCTCTGGGCATTCTATCCGATTTATTTGATCGGCCCGATTCTAGGCGGTATACTTGCGGCTTTGGTATATAACTACATAGCTAAAGGAAATGACGCCTGCGCACTACCGCAACCGTTTTTTGATGAATAGGTATTTTTAAATACTTATTTATTCTTTTTTTAATTTTTAAAATAGTTATTGGCCACTGATATGCAGACTGAGCATGTTTCCAAGATGGGGAGTTACAAAGCCTTCAATCAAACCGGCGATTAGGAAAAGAACGATAGACACTAAAAATAACACTACCATATGTTTCAGTGTCTTTTTGTTGCGTTCATAGGCTTCCTTAAACGAATATTTATTGTATTTGTCCTTCAATACTCTGAATATGAACAAAAATAGAAGTATTCCGCTTGCGGTGCTTAAGAATAATGCAGGCACTTCAAATATTCCGTGAGGAACAATAAGTATTAAAAAGAAGGCCAGGCCGTTAATCGATTTGACGGTATAGCCGCCCATGAATCCTATAACAAAGCCGTTGACGGTTATTGATATTATTGCAAAGATTGCAAAAAACACTGATAAAAGCAATACGGTTATGGCTGTTGTGATGTTATGGCTTATTATCTGAAATGCATCGATTGAGGTTTCGTTTCCTTCAAGAAGAGCTTCCTTTAGGACAGGCATTAAAACGGATGCGATATCATCGGCCATTATCCATCCGAGAAGCATTCCAAAAACAAAGAGCAGAATCAATAATTCAAATATCCTTTTGTTTTCAATCAACGCTTCCTTAATTTCATTTTTAATATTCATTAATTGATATTTGGTTTTTTCACTTATTAAAGTTAAAGTTTAAATAGTGTTATGTACAATATAATAACATGCGTAAAATATTTTTGATATTAATTGTCGGCCTTGCATTTCTAATGGCAATCTCGGCGGTATCAGCCAAGGAGGATACTCATTTCGAAATAGAAAAGGACTCTTCAGGCTATTCGGCAGTAGTGACTCTCAAGGATTCAAATAACAATCCCGTGCCGAAGGTAAAGTTCAATATCGAGATTAAAAAGCCCAACGGATCCGTAAGGAAATTGCCTACAAAAACCCTGAACAAGACCGGACAGAACATCTTTTATCTTGGAACGAACAACGGGGATTACGTCATCTCAGTATCGTTTAAGGGAAACAGTCAGTATAACCCGTCTTCATTGACAAAGGCAATCACGGTAACGGCCGGAAGAGGGGGAAACTCCATTTATGACTATTATGACAGCCACAATTATGGCGACAGCGTAAGAATGGATGACTATATCTATGACAACTATTACTATGAAGACATTTACGACGATCCAAAGACTTTCGACGGGGAATGGTATTGATAGCGAAAGATAATGTCGCAATCGTTTTAAATATGCTTCTGATTGTTTTAGAAATAATAGCCCTGGCCATCACAATCGATTTGATAGGCCTTGATTTGACATATTATACGGTTGATGCCAATCTCTTTGCATTGATATCTGCCATTCTATTTTTAACGCTTAAAAAAAGGATTCCAAATGCGGTCGATGTCTTGAAGTATTCATCAACATTGGCGCTACTTATTACATTTCTGGTAGTAATTTTTATACTATATCCGATGCTTGACTTTGATTTCAATTTCCTCTTTCTTGAAGGGCCGAACCTCTATTTCCACATTCTCTGTCCACTGATAGCTCTGATTTCATTCCTTTTCTTTGAGGGAAACGAACTTGAAAACACCCTTAAAAACAATCTTTACGCAATGATTTTCACGCTAATTTACGCAGTAATTATAATCTCTCTAAACATTGCAAAGGTAGTCACGGGACCCTATCCATTCCTTATGATGTACAGTCAGCCCCTTTTGGCATCTCTTTTCTGGGTAATCGTAATTTTAGGTTTTGCTTTCGTTTTAGCAAGATTGCTGTTAATGATTAAGGATCTCCTCACCATCTTAAACGTTTAAAACGTTTCTGTTAATGAAATCAATTATATAATGGGCAGTCTGTACCTGCTGAGCCGTTGAATTGATTGAAGACTCGCCATCGCCTGTATGCTTTCCGTAGTTTGCAAACTGGGCATGGTTTGCACCTTCAATGACATGTTCCTCAAGGATTCCCTTAATGCATGCTTTATTTTTATTGTAGGTGTCCATGTTCAAAATCTTGTCGTTTGAGCCGTAAAGCGACAGAACCGGAATGGAAATATTGTCTGAAGGATAAGCGGAAAGAAGAACCAGTCCGCTCACGTTATGACCTGACGCATAGCCTGAAGCCATAGCGCCGCCAAGGGAATGGCCTGCCATAACATAATGCGTGTAATTTGTGGATTTGATAATATCATCAGCACTGTCTTTACCTAAAAACGCCAGATTAAAAGGCATTTCAACAAGATAGCAGTCAACGCCCTCAGAGGATATGTTTCTCATTAAATTCAGATATGCTGTGTATTCGATTTTGGCTCCCGGATAAAAAATAAGTGCGGTTTCATTTCCCGGACCGTCAACGAAAAGGCCTTTTGAGGTTTTCTCAACCGTGACGTTAGCAGAACCGCCCAAATCGGCGATTTCTGAGTGGTAATAGTCATTAACGTAATAGATTCCATATGATAAAATCCCTATTAAAACAAGTATTAATATGATATATCGCTTTTTCATCTTATCGGAACCAGATTAATCAGTAAATAAGCCATGGACGTTAAAAACACAATCAATGCAGGAATATTGACGGAATAAATCGTCAACGGAATCTGCAAAACAACTAATATTAAACATACTGCATTGAATCCTATAACGTAAATGTTGTTGAACTTGTCATAGCTTACGTTGCAAATCATTGCAAATGATACGAGAACAGCTATTAACAGAGCCAAATAAATGTTAAAAAGTCCGCTTAAGAAAAACGTTGCAATTATTATGGCAATTCCCGGAATCGGAAAGCCGACAAATCCATTTACCTTATCTGATATCACGTTATACCTTGTAAGTCTCAATACTCCGCAGATTACGATAATGAGTGAAACGATTAATGTCACGATTTCAAGATATGGGAAATTGGCTGCGGTATAGGAGTATAGAAATGTCGCAGGCGCAGCGCCGAATGATACGGCATCTGATAAGGAGTCAATGTTTTTTCCGAATCCGTATTCGTCAATTCTGCTGGCTTTTCTTGCAACCCATCCGTCAACGGAATCAAAAAGCAAGGCAAATATCATTAGAATTGCTGCCCAAAAGAAATCCTGCCTTACAGACATTGCTATTGAGAGAAATCCTGATGTCAGATTCAACAGCGAGACAACATCTGAAATTGCAATAAAGCTTTGTATTCTAGTATCCATTATATTAATATTTGTTAGTATTAATTAAAATAGTATAGTATTTTTAGAAGTTCCGACAAGACATTAACTATGAAAATATGTTTGTACGGATCCGGAAGCAAAAAGACACCTGAAGAATTCACGAAAGTCGGCTATGATTTGGGACGTAAACTGGCCTTAAACAGTCATTCGCTGGTTTTTGGAGGAGGAAACGATGGCATGATGGGTGCCGTTGCAAGAGGAGTATTCGAAAACGGAGGAAATGTATTAAGCATCGCTCCCGAGTGGATTAACGAGTTCGATGACGAATTTAAAAATTCCTCTGAATACATTAAAACTGAGTCAATGGATGAGAGAAAGAACCTCTTTCTGGAAAAATCCGACGCCTTTATAATAGTCCCCGGAGGATTCGGCACTTTCGATGAGTTTTTCGAGGTGCTAACATTGAAGTATCTTCACAGGCACTCAAAAATGATAATACTTTTCAACATAAATCATTTCTATGACGCCATGATTTCAATGCTTGAAAGCATGCACGACGAAGGATTTATCCGTGAAGGCGCCCTGGACATTTTCGAGGTTGCAGACACCATTGATGAGGTTATGGAATTTCTCCAATAGATATATTAACAACTTAAACACAAAATATATTTATGACAGATTTCCAGTCAATCAAAAGGGCAGTTATTTTTTTAGCACTCATTTTTATCATAATAATAATTATCGGCTTTGTAGCTGGCGTAATATCATTTTTGACCTCTCCGCCAAGCTTCGCCTCCTATCATGATAACGTAACATTGGATATCGGTGAAGACGGATATCTGATAGCTAAAATCGATAAGGCATTGGTCTATGACAGCAAAAGCATTGAAAACGGTGAAGTCAACTCATCTGAGGGAATGATTGAATGGAAAAATGCCCGAAACGTAAGCTTTGTCGATACTTCGGGAAAGCGCTGCTACGCAATCGTGTGGAAAGAGCCGCTAAAGGACACTTCTTTGGAAGTTGATGATTTGGCAAGTGAAGCTCATCTCTATGGAAATATTCATAATCAAAAGGGAATGTTTGCAGTCTATTACCTGCAGTACAATCCCGAAAACCAATACGTATACGGAATAATCCTTGACAATAACGGGAATAATTACGATTTAAACGATTTGCTCTACGATATCCTAAATCTGAGCAAAAGCAAAGTGAATTATCATGATTATTCCTATGGCGGCTACTCATCACCAAGATACGGCGGCGTAGACACCTCTCCATCAAGGGTAGCTTACAGCGATCCCGACTGGTATTACGATTACTATGATTATGGCGATTATGATTATCTGGATGAATATCTCGAATCGCAGGGATATTAATATTTATTAACGATAACCGATAGAGTAATTAACATGGGATTGGGTTCACTTTTCAAAAGAAAAAAGGACAAGAAAGAAGAGGCTGTCGAATCACACATCGATATCAACACTTCAGACTGTGAGGGCTCTGAGTGTGAAAAGTGTGTGATGGCATGCCCGAATAACGTATTGACCAAAAACGGCGAGGACACAGTTGCAAGAAACCCATTTGCATGCAAGCACTGCAGGGTATGTGAAGCGATATGTCCTAATGACTGCATAGTGGTCAATTAATAGATTTTACTTATTTTTACTTATTTTTGCAATTAATTTTAACTGAATTTGTCACCGTAATACCTTTGTTTATAGATTGTGAATAACCTATTATTAAATTAGTGCAAAAGTGTTTATATGGATTTTATTTAAATTTTGATATTTTGGGGGTTTAGAAATGAAAAATCAAAAGACTCTTAAAAAAAGACCTAGAAAGGAAAATATTGAAACGGAAATTCAAAATTCATGTCCTGATTGTAATTCAACGGATTTTGACTACAATCAGTCAAGAGGAGAAGTCATCTGTAAACATTGCGGTCTGATTATAGACGAAAACGTTATGGACTTTGGTCCTGAATGGAGAGCCTTCGACCACGAGCAGAGAAACAGAAGAACACGTGTGGGAGCACCAACAACCAATACGATTCACGATTACGGTCTTCCGACAACGATAGACTGGAAAAACAATAATATATCTTCCAAAAATCTGCCTCAATGGTACCGCATGAGAAAATGGCAGAAAAAAATCAGGGTTTCAGGTGCAAGGGAACGCAACCTGGCATTTGCGTTAACCGAACTCGACAGGAAATGCTCAAATCTCGGCCTGTCAAGAAACATCCGTGAATCCGCTTCTCTCGTATACAGAAAGGCACTTGACAACAATCTCATCCGTGGAAGAACGATTCAGGGAGTTGTAGCAGCATCAATTTACATCTCCTGCAGACTGTGCGATCTTCCAAGAACCCTGGGTGAAGTTGCAAATGCATTGAACGTCACTAAAAAGGAGCTCGGAAGGGTTCACCGCTTCCTGGTAAGAAAGCTCAAAATCAAACTGTCTCCGATATCTCCGAAATCATACATTCCAAGGTTTGCCTGTGAATTGAAGCTTTCAGAAAAATCCCAGGTAAAGGCAATTGAGATAATTGAAAAGTCACAAAGCGAAGGCCTTACAATCGGAAAGGGACCAAACGGCGTTGCCGCAGCCGCATTATACATTGCCTCACAGCTTTTGGGTGAGAGAAAAAGCCAAAGAGACGTTGCAGAAGTGGCCGGCGTTACCGAAGTCACTTTAAGAAACCGCTACAAGGAGCTTTGCCAAAACTTAAATCTTGGAGTGACAATATAAATAATTGTGTGATTTAAGATGTATTCCGCCAGTGACCCCGTCAGCATGATTATCGCAATAATTATTTTTGTGATTATTGTAGCGTTCTGCAGCTCTACAACTTCCAAAGACGCTCCCAAAAGAGACTATTCAAATAAAGCCTATGAGTTTGATGAAAATCTTGACTGGGACGATTCATGGGATGACAAATGGCTGCATCAGGGAGAATATGCTGACAGGGACGATTCACTGGATAATACTGACTGGGATCCATCCTGGGACGAAAATTTCAGAAAATAATGAACGGTGATGAAAATGAGCAATATGTGGGGATTAACGGCAAGGGGAATCTGTGAATACGACGGCAAAATCCTGCTTTTAAAGGTAAGGTCAAAATCAAGCCATGACGCTGAAAAGTGGGAAATTCCCGGAGGAAAAGTAAAAAAAGGCGAATTCTTTGACCAGGCTTTAAAAAGGGAATTCATGGAAGAGACAGGCCTTGAAATCGATATAGAATCTCTGTATAACGTCATACAAAACAATTACACGGCATGCAAGACCAATGAAAGCATCAAGTCAATCCAGCTAATCATGAAAGTCACTTCCACAACCGATGAGGTCAAAATCAGCCAGGAACACGACGAATACAGATGGTTTACAAAAGAGGAATTAAAAGAATTGATTGATAAGGAAATGCTTTCACGAGCGGCAATGAATTCATTTGATGATACAATTTTGGGAGGTGAGCTATGATTTGTCCAAGCTGCGGAGAATGGATTGATGAGGGAGACCCGATTTGTCCAAGCTGCGGAGCCTATATCAGCGATGATGAGGAATACGAATGTCCAGTATGCCACGAACGCTTTGAAATCGATGATTATGATGATGTGTGCAGATTCTGCGGCGCTCCGATTAAAAGACGAGACGAATTCTACTTTTAACTTTACTTCTTTTTCATTATAATTTTCATCGCTCAGAACAATTTTAGTTTCTAAGGACAATACTTATGTCATAGAGCAATTTTATTTCCTTATTCACTAATTAAAGTTTATATACTTCTTATTTTAAATATTAAAGTGAAAATACGCCTCCGATATTGGAGAGTGTTAAGGATGATTATATTGCAATATTATGGTTTTTATCATACTTGCGACATAGAACTTGATATCTTTGCTAATATGATTACATGGTTAATGGGGGTGAGTTTGTGCTTTTTAAGCTAAATATAACGTTAGCAATTGAAGGCCGCTATTTTTACCGGTTTTTAGTTATGCTATCCATGATGGCGTTTAAGCTATTAGGATAGCATTGTGATTGCACTTCACCTCCATATTGTGTGGTTATTTGATGATGAAGTTAATGATGGATGTTCAGCATAATATTTCCCAGTATTGTGCTCTATTTTTAAAGGAGGAGTATTTTTACATTTTGAAATGGATTTTGTCAATTTTCCGCACAATTAAATAATGTTTAAATAGGAGGAGTTATACAATATTATTTAAGAATTTTTTTAAATTCTATGTGAATTTCAAATTCACTAAATTTACCATGTGATAAAAATTCAGTGCCTCTGGGAATTTTGTGGGGTTATTTTTTTGGTAATTCCACATTATGGCATTGATTTTGTATGTTATTATTCTTTTTTTGTTCATGATATGTTTTGTTTTTAAATTTAAATGTTTTGTTGGTTTTTTTTGCGCAATTAAATAATGTTTAAATAAGATGAACTACTCAATATTATTTAAGAATTTTTTTAAATTCTTTGTGAATTTCAAATTCACTAAATTTTCAATGGTGATAAAAAGTCAGTGCCTCTGGGAATTTTGTGTAGTTATTTTTCTGGTAATTCCACATTAGGGCATTGATTTTGCTTATGCTTTTTTTAGATTTCAATTTTTCAAAACCTGAAACCATCATGTTCAACAATAAAAATATAATATTAAAAAAACAAACATTAATTCATTAAGATTATTTAACGGGGATTGAAAATGATATATTCAAATGAAGTAGAAAGAATGTGTCCTGTTGCAAAGGGAGCCGATCACGGCCCTGCACCAATACCTGAAGAAGGAAAGTGGGTTAAATCAAAGGAAATCTCAGACATTTCAGGTTTGACTCACGGTATCGGATGGTGCGCACCGCAACAAGGATGCTGCAAATTGACTTTAAATGTTAAAGACGGCATTATTGAAGAAGCATTGGTTGAAACTCTGGGATGCTCTGGAATGACTCACTCAGCAGCAATGGCCGGTGAAATCTTGATTGGAAAAACCATTCTTGAAGCATTGAACACCGACCTGGTCTGTGACGCAATAAACACTGCCATGCGCGAGCTTTTCCTGCAGATTGTCTACGGCAGAACCCAGTCAGCGTTCTCAGAAGGAGGCCTTCCTATCGGAGCTGGCCTTGAGGATTTGGGAAAAGGCCACAGAAGCCAGGTGGGAACCATCTATTCAACAAACAAAAAAGGGCCAAGGTATCTGGAGCTTACTGAAGGATACATCACAGAAATAGCCCTTGATGAGGATGATGAAATAATCGGATATAAATATATCAATCTGGGAGTAATGCTTGACAGCATCAAGGAAGGCACCGATCCGCTGGAAGCAATTGAAAACGCTACCGGCCAGTACGGCAGATTCGACGATGCGGTTAAAACGATAGACCCTAGGAAGGAATGATGCGGGTGGAAATATGAGTTTATTTGAAAGTTATGAAAGAAGAATAGATCAGATACTTCCTGTACTTAACAAATACGGCATTAAGGATTTGGAAGAGGCCAGACAGATTTGTCTTGATAAAGGTTTCGACCCATATGAAATCGTTAAGGGCGTTCAGCCGATTTGCTTTGAAAACGCATGCTGGGCATATACCGTCGGAGCCGCAATTGCAGTTAAAAAGGGTTGCGTTAAGGCTTCTGATGCGGCCTCAGCAATCGGTGAAGGCTTGCAGTCATTCTGCATTCCGGGAAGCGTAGCCGATGACAGAAAAGTGGGATTGGGCCACGGTAACCTTGCATCAATGCTTTTAAGCGATGAAAGCAGCTGCTTTGCATTCCTTGCAGGACATGAAAGTTTTGCCGCAGCCGAAGGAGCTATCGGAATTGCAAACTCAGCAAATCAGGTAAGACAAGAGCCTTTAAGGGTAATTCTAAACGGTCTTGGAAAGGACGCTGCATTAATCATTTCAAGAATCAACGGTTTTACATACGTTCAAACCGAATTCGACTATTTCACGGGCGAAGTCAAGGTTGTTCGTGAAAAGGCATATTCCTCAGGCGAAAGGGCAAAGGTAAGATGCTACGGAGCGGATGACGTTCGCGAAGGTGTGGCAATAATGCATCTTGAAGGCGTTGACGTGTCAATTACCGGTAATTCAACCAATCCGACCCGATTCCAGCATCCTGTAGCCGCAACCTATAAGAAGGAATGCATCGAACAGGGCAAGAAATACTTCTCAGTCGCTTCAGGCGGAGGTACCGGAAGAACCCTGCACCCTGACAACATGGCAGCCGGACCTGCATCATACGGAATGACCGATACGATGGGAAGAATGCACTCCGATGCGCAGTTTGCAGGTTCATCATCAGTTCCTGCCCACGTGGAAATGATGGGACTCATCGGTATGGGAAACAACCCTATGGTCGGCGCAAGCGTAGCCGTAGCGGTCGCAGTCGAAAAGGCAATGAACAAATAGGGATTCCATCCCATTATTTCTTTTTTTGGAGCATATTTAATGAAGCTTGTTATTCAAAGAGTCACCCGTGCAAGCGTGGAAGTCGATGACGAGATTGTCGGTGAAATCGGCCGTGGATTAATGGTTCTGGTAGGTTTTGGATTAAATGATACAACTAAAGAGGTCGATTACCTTTCAAAGAAACTGGTGAAGCTTAGAATTTTCCCTGATGAAAACGGACGCATGAACAGATCAGTGAAAGATATCGGTGGAAAATTATTATTGGTTCCTCAGTTCACGTTATACGGAAGAACCAAGAAAAACCGTCCTTCATTTCACAAGGCATTGAATCCCGATGATGCAACGCAGCTGTTTGACTATTTCGTTCGAAAATGCGGTGAAGACATTGAAGTTGAAACTGGAGAATTCGGTGCTTATATGAAGGTAGACCTGTTAAATGACGGTCCGGTTACAATACTTTTGGAAAAGGACTTTAGCGAGGATGATTAAATGGATTTTGAAGAGGTTTTATTAAAAAGAAGAAGTGTTCGCAATTACACTGATGACGACGTTACAAAAGAGCAGCTCAATAAGATTCTGGAAGCTGGTCTATTGGCTCCAACAAGCATGAACAGAAAACCGTGCAATTTTCTCGTTGTTTCCAATAAGGATACATTAAAGGAATTGTCTGAAGTAAAAGCTCACGGTTCACAGTTTTTAGCTGGCGCAAATAAGGCAATCGTCGTTATAGCCAATACATTGCAGGCTGACACATGGATTGAAGACTCATCAATCGCATTGTCTTTCATGCATTTGATGGCAACCGATATCGGCGTTGGAAGCTGCTGGATTCAGATTCACATGCGAAAATCTGCTGATGGCGAGGATTCAGAGAAACTGGTTCGTGACATTGTTAAAATTGATGATTATTTCCGTATTGTCGGCATTTTGGCTTTGGGAATTCCTGATGGTGAAGTTGAAGCCCATACTTTAGATGATATGGATAAAAGTAAAGTGCACTTTTTGGTGTAATTTGTTAATATTCAGTAATTTTTTTGATTTCTGATAGAGATATGTCGGTTTTTTCTGCGATTTCTTCGGGGCTCATGGTTTTTAAGATTTTTTTTAAAATTATTTTTTCTCCTATTTTTTTCATGTAATTTCCATACTCTTCTTGCCATTTGAAGTATTATGAGTCTTGATTTTTCATATTTATCAATTTATGTTATAGTTTGAAGAAAATAGCAATTATCTTGCTATTTTCTCAACCTCTGATGAATCCATGTCTAATTTTTTCCCGATTTCTTCGGGACTCATGGTTCTTAAGAGTTTAGTTATAATTTCTTTTTTTTCGATTTTTTTTCCGATTTTTTTCATATGATTTCCGTATGTTTCTTGCCATTTGAAGTATTCTGAGTCTTGAGAAGTTTCCACATCAATCATCTCCATTAGTTCATCTTTTTTTTCACGATTATTGACATAGTAGTCAATGTTTAACTCCATGGTGGCTTGTAATTTCGTTCTATTGTCAATGCTGATTTCTCCATATTTGATGATGTGACATAATTCTTCAACAATAATGTCTGCTTGTTTAGAATTTCTCATATCAGGTAGGGTTTCGATAATTGCACAGTCATGGGCGGTTAATTCATCGTTACTATCGAATTTCTTTTTAATGATATTTAAATATTCGTCTCCGTCATATTTTTTCATTTCCAATAAGAGAGGCTTATGTGTTGTTGTACCGATTTTCTTTATTGGAATGTCATTTTTCTCAGCCAATGCGATAATTAGGCTGTAGATTTTGTTATCGTATCTGCAGTGGAGGTTTTTAGCATAATCCCATGTTTTATCTGCTGTTTTATCATTTACTGAGGAGGTTTCACATTCAATATCATAAATGTTTCCGTTTTCGCATTCCACTGCAAAATCCAATCTTTTGTTGGAGTGGTCTTTGTCAATGAATTCTGTCGGAATTATATGGACTACCTTTTCTTCGATTCCTTCCAAATCGAAAATGTATTGCACATGGTTGATTAAACAGATTTTATACTTGATATCTTGATTATGAAAAATTTTTCTGTTAAATTTATTCATTTTATCAACCTCATATTATTTTTCAATATTATGTTTGTCTGACATTTCACTTAAAAATTTTTGAAGTGCGACTGTGTGATTTTTTACATCCTTTATATATGTGTTTCATAATAAACAGTTTCAAAAGAAACATTTATATGAATCAAAATTCAAATAATCAATTGGTGAAAATTATGAGTGATGAATATTTTCAGGCGATAAAGGAAAATTCTCCTGTTATAGCTTGGATACATAATATTTCTCTTAATCAGCAAAAATACATGAAATCCAAAATCAGGGGTTATGATTTCGGCCATAACGTACGATATCTGATGTTCGTTTATGACAATCCGGACTGTTCACAGGAGGATCTGGTCAATATGTTCTGCCAAAGCAAGGGAAACATAGCCAAAATCCTCAAGAAATTTGAAGATGACGGATACATAAAAAGGGAAATCAATCCCAAAAACAGACGCAAGTACATGCTGAACACCACTGATAAGGCCAATAAGCTAATCCCCCAATTCAGGAAAATTTCCAGAGAGTGGGAGAGAGAAGTGGGCCTGACGGATGACGATGAGGAATTCGTTGAAAGATTAAAGGAAATTGCCGTTAAAGGCATGAAAGTGGCGGGTGACTAGCTATGAAATTCGATTCTGAAATGTCTGTTGTTCTCGTATCATTTTTAACGTCATTTTTTGCAGTCTTTCTGGCTGCGGGAATAGTCATAGGGGTTCCGTCCATTGCAAGCGAGTTTGGAATGAACAATGTGGTTCAGAATTGGATTATTACCATTGCACTTCTCGTTGTAGCAGTTTTCACGCTTCCGGCAGGACAGATTTCAGGCAAGTTCGGCGTAAAGAAATCACTTATAGCCGGTGTTGTGGTTTTTCTTCTGGCTTCAATAGGCGCATGCCTGTCCTTTTCAACAGAATCCTTCTTATTTTTCAGGGTTATTCAGGGAATAGGTGGAGCCTTTTCAAATGTTGCATCCATGGCAATGGTAGTCCAGGCAATCCGACCTGAAAAAAGAGGACAGGCTTTGGGCTTTACTGTAACCGGAGTTTACCTGGCAGGTTCCTTGTCTCCGGTAATCTGTGGATTTCTGGTTTATAATTTCGGCTGGAGGGCAATGTTTTACTTTGTAGTTCCGTTTTTCGTCCTTTGTATAGCGCTCATGATTTTAAAAATCCCCGGGGACTGGAAAACCTATGAAAACGACAAAATCGACTCAATCGGCTATCTCATATACGGCATAGGCATATTATTGTTCATTTACGGATTTACAAGCCTAATGAACACTACGGGAATAATGTGCACGGTAATCGGATTCATGCTTTTAATCGTTTTTGCATATTATGAAACCAGAGTGGACACTCCGGCATTCAATATGGGGCTTTTCAGGAATATGAAGTTCACTTCATCAAATGTTGCGGCTTTATGCAGTTATCTTGCGGTAGCGGCGATTACAACCATCCTGAATTATCATTTCCAGTACGTAAGAGGCTGGAACGCCCAGATGGCAGGATTGATACTGATTGTAACGCCTATCATTATGGCGTTTATGGCTCCTGTATCAGGCAGGCTGTCAGATAAAATCCATCCGCAGAAACTGGCGGCCGTAGGAATGAGCATAGCTACAGTAACGCTTGTGATACTGGTATTTCTCGATGCGAACACTCCGCTTTACCTTATAGTGATAGCCATGGTTCTGCAGGGAATAGGCATGGGACTTTTCACCAGTCCGAATACGAACGCAATAATGAGTTCCGTTCCTCCAAACGAGACTCCGAACGCCTCTGCGGCACAGTCAGCCATGAGGACAATCGGCCAGACAATGAGCCTGGGCCTTTTGACACTGGTATTCGCATGGATTATGGGAAGCCTAAAATTATCAGGCGAATATGCGGGTTTAATCGTTCAAAGCTCACAGATAGTCTGCATTATCTGTACGGCAATCTGTATAATAGCGGTTTTCGCGTCATTGGTCGGAATCAAATCAAAAGATCAGTTTAATACATAATTTATTATAAAAAAAGAGGGTGAAATAATTGAAAATAGAATATGAAACTTATGTGATTTTAATATCATTTCTGACTTCATTTTTTGGAGTGTTCCTGTCAAATGGTATTATCATTGGAGTCCCGGCAATAGCTAACGACTTTGCCATGAACAACGTTATTCAAAACTGGATTCCAACAATATTTTTCCTGGTAATGGCCGTATTCACGGTTCCTGCCGGGCAGATTTCAGGCAAGTTCGGGGTTAAGAAATCCCTGCTTATCGGAGTGGTAGTCTTTTTAATCGGTTCTGTAGGTGCGGCACTGTCCTTTTCAACAGAATCATTCATGCTTTTCAGGATAATTCAGGGCGCCAGCGTGGCTTTCGTTAACGTTGCCGCAATGGCCATGGTAGTATCTGCAGTCAAGCCTCAAAGCAGGGGAAAGGCCTTGGGCTTTACCGTAACGGGCGTTTATCTTGCAACTTCCCTTTCTCCGGTTATCTGCGGATTTCTGGTTTACAATTTCGGCTGGAGATCAATATTTGCAGTTGTAATACCGTTCCTTGTACTGTGTATCATCATAATGATTGTAAAGATACCTCAGGACTGGAAAACCTATGAGCATGACTCCATCGATAAGATCGGTTCAGTCATTTATTCCATAGGAATACTGCTCTTCATCTACGGATTCACAAACCTCATAAACCCGATGGGATGGATACTGACCCTTTCAGGCATTGTCCTTCTTGTAGTCTTTGCCGCATGGGAGCTCAGGCAGACCTCGCCGGTATTCAACATGAAGCTCTTTAAAAACACGAAATTCACTTCTTCAAACATTGCGGCACTGTGCAGCTATCTGGCAATTATGGTGGTTACGACAATCCTCAATTATCACTTCCAGTACGTGAGAGGCTGGAACGCCCAGATGGCGGGAATGATACTGATTGTAACGCCTATCATCATGGCGATTCTTGCTCCGAACACAGGAAAGCTTTCAGACAGAATCCATCCGCAGAAGCTGGCTGCAGCGGGCATGGCAATAGCTACCGTTGCACTTTTAATATTGACCTTCCTTGACAAGGACATGCCTTTGTATCTGGTCGTTTTGGCAATGATTTTGCAGGGTATCGGAATGGGGCTTTTCTCAAGTCCGAACATGAACGCAATCATGAGTTCCGTTCCGCCGAAGGACGCCCCTACGGCTTCAGCTTCACAGGCAACCATGAGGACAATCGGCCAGACAATGAGCCTCGGACTTTTGACATTAATATTCGCTCTGGTAATGGGCAGCCTGCCTTTATCAACCCAGTACGCCGATTTAATCGTTCAGGCTTCACAGACAATCTGCACCATATCAATGTGCGCCTGCATACTGTCAATATTCGCTTCCCTGGTCGGAATCAAATCCAAGGACGAGTTCAACACGGGAAGGCCAAACTGATAAAATGGGTATTTCATAATATCCATTAATTATTTCTTTTTTTATTTTCTAAACTATATTAATGATGAAAATTATATTTATATTTAAAGAATGAATAATTTTTTGTATACCATGGAAACATTACTGAACATTCATGGGTTTAATATTTTTTGGGGATTTTTAAGTGGAACAGGATCGTAGTAAAACAGGAAAAAAAGCATCAATGATTGCGATAGGTTCAAATTGTTTGCTGACTGTTTTAAATATTGTTGTTGGATTGTTAGGTGGAAGCTATGCGTTAGTTGCTGAGGGAATGCATACGTTTACCGATATTGTAACATCCATCGTTGCATATATCGGGTTTAAACTAAGTCAAAGGCCTGCAGATGAAAGATTTCCTGAAGGTTACGGCCGTGCTGAAGCGTTAGCGGGACTTGTAATCGT
Source organism: Methanobrevibacter millerae (assembly GCF_900103415.1). Classification (NCBI taxonomy): domain Archaea; kingdom Methanobacteriati; phylum Methanobacteriota; class Methanobacteria; order Methanobacteriales; family Methanobacteriaceae; genus Methanobrevibacter; species Methanobrevibacter millerae. The sequence goes on along the minus strand of NZ_FMXB01000004.1, from coordinate 133,158 downwards.
GATTTTCCTAACTTTCATCAGCTTCGAAATTATGGACGGCGCACACCATAAACTGGAGAATCCAAGCAGCATTGTCGCCCCTGATAATTATGTGGTGATAATGGCTGCTTTGGGCATAGTTTTAAACTTTGTTATCAGCAGATATATCATTAAAATCGGAAGGGAAATCAACAGTCCGGCTATTGAAGCGGACGGTCAGCATCAGCGAACAGACATATATACATCAATAGCCATTTTAATCAGTGTTGCTGTAGCAAAAATGGGATTTCCAATGCTTGATCCAATCATTGGTTTTGTTATAGGGATTTTAATCTTAAAAACTGCATATGAAATCGGTAAAGAAAATGTTCTCCATATTATGGGTTTTGTTCCGGATCATGATAATTTGACTGCAAAGATTAGGCGTAAAGCCAACAAAACTCCCAATGCAAGTGATGCACATAATATTCTGATAGATAATTTTGCATCATATTTGATTGTTCATTTGCATGTTAAGGTGGATGCCAATCTAACAGTTCAGGAAGCCCATAAAGTCACATCCCAGGTCGAGCAGAACATTTTACAGATACCTGAAATCAGATATGTTTCGGTAAAACCCTGTCCATTTGATGAAGACCAGTGCAATGATAAGAAGGATGACTGATTTTGATATTTTCCTCTATTTCTCAATTTGAACAGAATCAGTTTTTGTTATTTCATATTTTTTTCAAAAATAAACTATTTTAGATATGAAATTCAAATATCATATTATTATATTCAGGTGGTTAAATTTTATGCAGAAAGTGATTAATGCTCATTGTCATATTTATCCAGAAAAGATAGCTTCAAAGGCTGTTATGGGAATAAGGGATTTTTATGATTTGGATATGTCATTGAACGGAAAGATTGACGGTTTACTTGAAGACGGAAACAGAGTCGGAGTTGTTCATTATCTGGTTCATTCCGTTGCAACGACGCCGAAACAGGTAAGATCCATAAACGAATTCATAAGCGGCGAAGTCAAAAGTCATCCGGACATATTCACTGGATTCGGAACCCTCCACCCCGACAGCGAGGACATTCCAGGCGATGTTGATTATCTTCTGGAATTGGGCCTTAAGGGCGTCAAGCTTCATCCGGATTTCCAGCTATTCGCCTTAAATGAGGAGCGCGCATTCAGGATAGGTGAAGCGATAAACGATGCTGATATTCCGGTTCTGATTCACTGCGGAGATTTCAGATACAGCTATTCAAATCCCGAACAGTTAAAACCCTTTTTGGATAAGTTTCCGGACATGACCGTTATCGGAGCCCATTTTGCAGGATGGAGCATGTGGGAGGAAGCCACTTCCAAGCTTGCGGGAACGCCAAATCTTTACGTTGATTTAAGCTCAAGCTTATATGCTCTTTCTCCCGAAACGGCAAAGGAACTGATTCACGCATACGGCGCCGATAAGGTGCTGTGGGGCACGGACTATCCGATGTGGGAATCCGAAAGCGAAATGGAGTATTTCAACAAGATAGATTTAACCGATGAGGAAAGATCAATGATTCTATATGAAAATGCGGCAAAGCTTCTTAAAATAGACTAAAAGGTGTTTTAAATGTGTACTGCAAGCAATTATATAACTAAAGACCATTATTTCGGTCGAAACTTTGACTATGAAATTTCCTATAACGAAAGGGTAACTATTACTCCCAGAAATTACAAATTCGAATACAGGCTTATTGACGATATCGAATCACATTATGCTATTATTGGCGTTGCGGCAGGCGTCGACGGATACCCTCTATATTATGACGCATGCAACGAGAAAGGATTGTCAATAGCCGGGCTGAACTTCGAAGGAAATGCAGTCTATCTTGAAGAAAAAGAAGGTATGGTTAATGTCACACCTTTCGAATTCATTCCATATATACTGGGCACATACTCAAACGTAAGCGAGGTTAAAAAGGCCCTTGAAAACATTAATCTGGTGAATATCAACTTTTCAGAGGAGCTTCCGTTGTCTCCTTTGCACTGGATGATATCAGACGATACGGGAGCAATAGTCGTGGAGCCTCTAAAGGACGGACTTAAAGTATATGACAATCCTGTCGGAGTTTTAACGAACAATCCTCCCTTCGACAAGCAATTATTTACATTAAACGATTACAGAAGCCTTTCAAACAGAAATCCCGAAAACACGTTCTCAAAGGATTTCGACTTGGATGAATACTCAAGGGGAATGGGGGCCATCGGGCTTCCGGGAGACCTCTCATCATCCTCAAGGTTTGCAAAGGTGGCCTTTACAAGGGCAAATTCATTTTCATCAGACGGTGAAGAGGAAAGTGTATCCCAGTTTTTCCATATCCTGGGTTCAGTCGAGCAGCAGAACGGCTGTACCTTCATTAACGACCCTGACTTGTACGAGTATACTATTTATACGTCATGCTACAATACAAACAAGGCCGTTTTATACTACAGGACATACTCCAACAGCCAGATAACTGCCGTAAAGCTGATGAGTGAGGATTTGGATTCAGCCGAACTAATTAATTACAGACTGGAAACCGAAGAGCAAATTGCATACATTAATTAATTATAAAAAACAAAGGAATTTATTGGTGTTAATAAAATGGGAATCTTTAAAAAATCACCTGCAGAAGAAAAGCTGGAGGAACTGACCGGCGGATTTACCTTAAGCGATGGCTACAAGGCTATCTTAAGGGCAAACAATATCGATTTGAAAACCGGAGAGCGTATCAAAAGCCAAATCAAGGAAGAAATCAAGCTGAACATTGTAAGTGAGGAAGGCTTGCAGACAAGACTTCGCTATCTCATAAGCCAGAACGCCAAAAAGTCCGCGCTGCCGAAAGAGGAGGCTAAGGCACCTGAAGTAGACGATTCCCATCCTTTAAAGAATTATGAAAATCAGGTCACTGAACTTAAGGCGGAATATGACGCCAAGGAAAAGGTTGTCGAAAACCTGATTGAAAAGTCCTTCGCTCCTCCCCAGATTACCTATGACAAGTTCATGGATTCGGTTAAAAACTGCACAAAGGTCTTCGATACCCAGGTTGACAGCGCCATGAGCATCATTAACCTGACCACGAAAAAGACTCCGAGAATCGACAGGGAGCTTGAAGAGAGAATCCGTAACATGAAGACAATCATCGCCCACATTGACGACTTGACAAACGAGCTTATTATCAACCTCAGCTCAAACAAGGAAGTCGAAATGGACGTCGACATGCTCTTTGACGACATGGAACATCTCATAGATTCCGTCAAGAAGTATGATTAGTAACAAGTTTAATACCATAACTTTAAAAGTAAGCATTGCCTATATATTTACATAACTATTTCAAGGGGTATTAGATATGTCTGAATTTTCACTTAATGTAGATGAAATAGAAAAGGAAGTAAATGATACGATTAAAGTAGAACAGGAAAAATTAGAAAATTCCAATATCAAAAGCCAAGCACAAAGCAATGCCGTAGCTATTTTTGATGCTGATTTAGATAATCCTATTGAAAGGGAAAACATCATAAAGCCACTGGAGGAATTCGGCTTAAATGAAATGACCCGTTCATCACAAAAGAATCAACTGCTTACAACCCGTTTTGCGGATTTCAACAATTCAGGAAAGGATGCAGAAAACATCGGGGACAAGCTTTATGAACTAAACACCCAGATGAAGGACTTGGATCCGGGTAAAATCGATTTCGCCAAAAAAGGCGTATTGGGTGACATTTTCAATCCTGTTAGAAAGTACTTCGGAAGATACCAGAAGGCTGAAACCGCAATAGCTGAAATCATGGAATCCCTTGACCACAGCAGCAAGGTCCTTCAAAACGACAACATTACCCTTATGAGTGAGGAAAACTACTTGAGGGAAATCACAAACAAGCTCCTTGCTGAAATCGAGCTTGGAAAGCAGATGGATGAATCAATTGAAATGCAGATTCAGCAGGCAGAAATAGAAGGCGTCAGTCAGGATAAGATTGATTTTGTAAAAGAGGAGATACTCTTCCCGCTGAGGCAGAGGATAATGGATATGCAGCAGATGATTGTCATCAACCAGCAGGGTATCGTTTCACTTAACGTCATAAGAAGAAACAACAAGGAACTGATCCGTGGGGTCAACAGGGCCAAAAACGTAACCCTGACCGCATTAAGGACAGGGGTTATGGTTGCAAGCGCATTATACGACCAGAAAATCGTGATGGACAAGATTACCATTTTAAACGAAACCACGGGAAACATCATCGAATCCACCTCCCACATGCTTCGCGAACAGGGCTCCGAAATCCAAAAGTCCAGCGCCGAGGCCATGATTTCGCCTGAAGTCCTGCAGAATTCATTCAGGGAAGCCATAGCTGCCATCGAAGAGGTAAGCACATACAAGGAACAGGCTCTTCCTAAAATGAAAGAGACAATTAACATGTTCAGCAACATGGCCGATGAGGGTCAGAAAGTCGTAAATAAAATAGAAACCAGCAACAACGAGTTAATTAAATGATTAAGTGCGAAAGCTGCGGATTTGAAAACGAAGAGAATGCTTCATACTGCCATCGATGCGGCGTTAACATTAAAACCGACGATGCAAAAAGGTTTGAGAAAAACGTAGAGGTCTTAAACGATGAGTTCAAGGTTGTAAAGAAAAAACCGTCTTATCCCGCACCTCCCGAAGACTCCCTTAAGGCAAAGCTGATGTATAAGCGTGACAAGTACACCGGCGAGATGAGGCTTGCAAAGACGAAATGCGCCACTTTAGTTGTTTTTTTCGGTTTCGGCATTTTCGGTTTTCTCATAAGCTCAGTGACTATCGGCGTATTTGCCGGATTTATTGCCGGGATTCTTTTCGGGCTGATATTTGCAATTCCCGTATCCATTATCGGTTTCGTTCTGGGTAAGGTAATCGATGCCATTACCCATTAACTTAATTTTTTCAAGGCAAAATTTTATTAGATATACTTTATAAAAATAATTCTATGAATTTGACTAAGAAAAACACAATATTATATGCTTTGGTAGTTATTGTTTCATTTCTGCTTGAAAGCTATATTGTCTTAGTTGAACAGTCTAAATTAATATATAAATTCTCATTATCAGGATTTGCCACTTATTTTTCAGTTAAGCACTTCCTTATTTTCCTGGTTCTTTTTTCGATAATCTATTATATATTCATCGATGAGGAAAGGAAAAGCAGGTTTTTAAACTTGCTGGATACATATAAGATTCCTATACTGGCCCTTTTTGTTCTCGTATGCGTCGCTTTTCAATTGCACGGCTCATCCATCAACGAGCTGAACACTTTCTTTGTAAAGCACAACACTCTCTTTGGCGTTTCAAGGCCTATCAGAACCGATGAGTTTAATGTAAATACGATGCTTGCCTTTTCACAGTACATGAACAACTTCTCGTATTTCAGCGACATCGTAAGGGCAGCGCCAACGGACATGTTCCTGATTTACGGACAGCCGGTATGGGACATCGCAATGATTTTTAAGCCATTTTTAATAGGCTATCTCTTCCTGCCTCAGGGTTACGGACTGTCATTTTTCTGGGTATCACGTCTTGTGGTTCTCCTTTTGGTATCATACGAATTCGGAAGGCTCATTACAGACAAAAACAGAACCCTGGCTCTTGCATACGCTTTACTGATTACATTTTCACCGCTGATTCAATGGTGGTTTGCAATTAACGGCCTTGTGGAGATGCTGATTTTCGGACAGCTCGGTGTCTTATTGATACATTACTACATGACCTGTGATGACTACAAAAAGCGTTTGATCATTGCTTTGGGACTGATGATTTGCGTTGGAGGCTTTGCGCTGACGATGTATCCGTCCTGGCAGATACCTTTCGCATACGTATTTGTCCTGCTTGCCTGCTGGATATTTTTAAAGCACAGAAAGACATTCTCTGTTAATAAAAAGGATCTGGCGATTTTCGCATTTGTGATTGCACTTTTTGCAATTTTAATGGCTCATGTACTTTCGAACTCTCTGGAAACGATTAAGATATTAATGAATACGGCATATCCCGGAAAAGAGGTTTTCAACGGAATGGGGGATTTAACGTACTTTTTCAATTACGTTCCTTCAATATTTTTCTCAGTGATGCCTGATGGCATTCCTTTAAACGTCGTTGACACATCAGCATTCTGTGATTTCTTCCCTGTCCCGATAATACTGACATTTATAGTGCTATTCTATCAGAAAACCAAAGACAAGCTGTTATTAGGTCTTCTGGCAATTTATGCCATATTAATTGTTTTATTTATCGTTCCAGTTCCGGATTTCATACTTGACATCACGTTAAGGGGACACGTCAGAAACATCCGGCTGTACAGCGTAATCGGATTTGTGGGATGCCTGATGCTTATCCGTTCAATATGCGATTTAAAGGAGTTTGCAGACAAAAGGATAATTATTGGCATTTCAGTCGCATTGTCATTTGTCGTGGTTTATTTATCCAGATACGCATATAGAGGCTATTATGCAAAATGGATGCTTGTCATTTTAGTCCTGTTCTATGCGATTTACTTTGCAATAATATTTCTCTCATCAACTGATAAGGGAAAACGCATATTCTTAATAGCCTGCATAGTAATGTGTTTCTTTACCGGAGCGCTGGTTAATCCTGTCGATACCGGAGTGGAAGTCGTTTATGATTCACCATACATGCAGGAGGTTTCAAAAATCGTTGAAAGCGATCCCGACGCAAACTGGATTGTGCAGGACATGTATCTCAATGCGCTGATTCCTCTTGGTGCAAAAACAATTAATTCGATTAATACATATCCCGATTTGGAAAAATGGCATACTTTAGATGTGAATAACGCATCAGAAGACATCTACAACAGATATGCCCACATATGCTTCATATTACAGGATGATGCGCCGACATCATTCGCCCTGGCTTCAGTCGATATCATTCATATCTATTTCAATGTCAATGATCTGCAGAAGCTTAACGTAAGCTATATTGCAAGCCCTAATAATCTGACGGAGCTTTCCAACGAAAACGTCACTTTTGAGAATATATATCAGCAGAATGAATTTAAAATTTATCACGTAACCTATCATTAGCTGAATATTTTTCACCATATTTTTTAATTCACTGATTTTTAAATTTCTTTTTGTCAGAAAATGGCTTTGATTTTCACTGAATTTTGAAAAAACATATTAATTAATAAAATCAAAACTATTAGTATAATTAAAGTTTAATGGAGTATATTAAAAATGAAACATAAAGGAATTTTTATCATTTCATTATGTGTTATCGTTTTGATGCTTGCCGTATCCTCGGTATCCGCATCAGAGGATGATACAAATGAAACATCAATACTTGAAACTCCAGCAGACGATGCTGTTCTTTCAACGGATGTTGGAGGTGGAACTTTTACAAATTTAAGGCAGGCGATGTATTCGTCCAACAACATTTCATTGACCGGCCATATCACGAGGGTTGCGGGTGAATCCGAAATAATGATTTATTCCGGTCAAAACATTGAAATTAACGGTAATGGAAATATTATCAGTGCGGACTTCCTTGGAAGATCATTTACCATTCTTCCTGGAGGACAGTTAACTTTAAAGAATGTTCAGCTGATTAACGGTAAGTTGCCTGAATCTCTTAGCTCAGATTTTGATGGTGGTGCCATTTTGAACATGGGAACCTTAACTGCCATCAACTGTCAGTTCATAAGCAATTACGCCCGTGACGGAGGAGCCATTGCCACTGATTTGGGCGCATTTACTGAAATCTCAGGAACCACGTTCCGTGAAAACCATGTATGGCAGGACGGTGGAGCAATTTCCAATAGGGGAGGCTCCACATTAGTTATAAATGGAAAAAATACGTTTGATACAAATTACGCTTATTATGACGGCGGAGCTGCCATTCCAATCGATGAAGGTAAGGGCGGTGCAATATTAAACGCATTCGACAATGCAAAGATGTACATGTCCGGTGAAAACACCTTTGTCAATAACTACTGTAAGGCTGACGGCGGAGCAATATTCAACCACCAGGCTTACGCAAACATCACTGGAACCAACACATTCAAGAATAATAAGGCAAGAACCGGAACTGTTGCTAAAGGCGGTGCTATCAACAATGAAAACGGTACATTCTATTTGGGCGGACAGAATACATTCGAATCAAATTCCGCTTATAGGGGAGGAGCCATTGATAACAGTTTATACGGTTCTGTTTTCACAATGTCTGGAAACAACAGATTTGTAAATAATAAAGCAGGTATGGGTGGAGCAATATCCAATGAACAGGCAAGAAACTTCATTATTTACGGTTCCAACACCTTCGAATCAAACTCCGCTAATTACAAAAGTCAAGTTGGCGGCAGTCCGGATATCGGAGGAGCCATTTACACATTCCGCTCAGGATTTAATATCGACGCATCATGCGTATTCAATTCAAATTCCGCCACAGGTTCCGGAGGTGCAATATACTTTGCTGAATCATCAGGTGCAATAAAAGGTCATAACTCATTCAATTCAAACAGTGCGCCTATTGGCGGAGCATTGCTTATAATCGATTCAAACCGTATCGATTTGGCTGGTGAAAACGTATTCTCATCAAATACCGCATCAGTTTCAGGCGGTGCCATAAGGGCAAGCAATGTTAAGGAAGTAATCATATCAAATCACAATTACTTCTCAAACAACCGTGCAGGAGACAGTGGAGGAGCTATTTATGTTCAAAACTGTGCATTGAACGTTCAGGGAACATTATTTGAAGCCAATAGCGCAATATATGGTGGTGCAGTCTATCTGTTAGGTTCCGCTTTCCTTGCCAACTATGACATTTTCAAAAACAACTATGCAAGTAAAACCGGTTCAGACATCGAATCCTATCAGAGTTCAATAGTCAGCCTGGAATTTAACTACTGGAATTCACAGGGCAAGGTTTCCCAGAACAACATTCACAATTATGACGTATCCAGGATTTCCAACTGGGTTATTATTGACTTGACCATTCCTTCACAGATTGAAATAAACAGTCCTGTTGAAGTTCTAAGGTTTAAAACCAATAACGGTGCAGGATTAGGCGGACAATTGCCTATGTACGGCGTCAGCGTTACTCCTAATTTCAATCCGTCAAATGTCATCATCACTGAAAACGTCGGAAAAAGCACATATGTCGGCGGACCTGGCCAGGTCAATGTCAATGCGGCAAGCAGCAATTACGGCGCTTCCCGCGTAGTCAATGCGGTTGAAGGAAAAGTTCAAACTTCACTAAGCGGAAACAACCTTCTTTTCACAAGTCCGAATCAGAGCGGTAATTATGTTGTTACATTAACAGACGCAAAAGGAAACAAGCTTTCAGGAAAAACGGTATCCATCACGGTTGACTCCAGAAGAAACGACAGGGTAACCGACGGTCAGGGAAGAGCTACATTGGTCATTAATAATCTGGCAAACGGATATCATGAAATTTCAGTTTCTTTTGCAGGTGAAAGCAAATATTACGCTTCCTCCACAACAAACGGTGTTATATGCATTTATTCCGACCAGTCAGGCACCAACCTTGTTGGCAGGAACGTAGAAATGTATTATAAGGACGGAAGCAGATATGAAGTTACATTAACCGATGCAAGCGGAAGGGCAATGGCTTCAAAAGACGTCAAGTTCTACATTTCAGGTTCAATCTATACAAGAACAACCGATGCGAACGGAAAGGCTTCAATAGCCATTAACCTGAACTCTGGAACATATGAGATATTGGCATGTTATCCTGGAACCGGAAACAATGACTTTTCATACGTTAAAAACAATATAACAATCAAGCCTACCATTTCCGGGCAGGACATCGTAAAATACTATAAGAACGCAACCCAGTACTACGCCACATTCCTTGACAAGAACGGCAATCCTTTAAAGAATACCGCTGTAAGCTTCAATATCAACGGTGTTTTCTATACCAGAAACACCAATGATCAGGGCGTTGCACGTATGAACATCAACCTTAATCCGGGAAAATACATAATTACTGCACAGAACCCTGTAAACGGTGAAATGTACAGTAACACGGTTACAGTTTTAGGAGTATTGTCTGGTAAGGATTTAACCAAATACTTCAGGAACGCTTCCCAATATTCAATGCAGGTTCTTGGCGGTGACGGCAAACCTATCGGAGCAGGCGTTAAAGTCAAGTTCAATATCAATGGTGTGTTCTATGAACGCGTAACTGACGAATCAGGTGTGGCTAAAATGAACATTAACCTTAATCCGGGCACATACACAATCACCGGCGAATATAACGGATTAATGCATTCAAATACCATTAAGGTGCTTCCTGTATTGTATGCAAATGACATTACCATGAGATATAAGGACGGCACAAGATTCAAGGTAAAACTGGTTGACGGTCAGGGTAAAGCCTTTACAAATCAGACGGTTCAGTTCAACGTTAATGGAGTATTCTATGACAGAATAACCGATTCAGAAGGTTACGCCAGCCTGGCAATTAACCTGATGCCTGGCCAATATATCATAACGTCAGCTTATGAATATGCAAGGCTTTCAAATACAATTACAATAAATTCATGAGGATTAACCGCCTCATATTATTATTTTATATTTTCTTTTTTCATTTTCTCTTTTTCTGGAGTCCATATCCACCAAATCGAATACTAATCTATTTTTAAGCAGAAATCTCCATGCCTTATACGTTTCTCTTATGAAATCCTCATTGAGTTCAATATTATCATTAATTAATGGGCATTCATATGGATATTCGCTTTCATCAAAAATCAAGTGGAATTTCAAGTCCTTGGAAATGTGGGGAATCAGCGGGAACGTTCTGCACTGAATCGGCCTTAATTTTCTGTTGCATTCTGGCGGATTTTTACAGATTACTGTATAGACTCCCTTTTTCCATGAATGGGGATAATTAATTTCATTAATCTGAAAATGCTTTAATTCAAATGATTCATCGTCTTCATAGATTAATTCTTCGCCTGGAAGAAGATAAATCATAAGATCATTGTTTTTAAAGTCTTCATCGTCATAGCTGCAGCATATCTCACCGCAGAGCTTTCCGCAGTCATAATCGACGGGAGAGACCTCATCAAGCTTTTCATAGATTTTTTCAATCATTTCTTTTGTTATTTCCATTTTCCTATTTTCCTTTTTTAATGATATTTGTCAATCATCTTATTTAGTAATATTTTTAAATTCCATTAATCAATAGTTAATTGAGGTAATCAAAATGGAAAGTTATATTTCAGACAGTATGGGGATGAGGTTTCCTCCAATTGTTCTTTTAAAGTCAGATACAAAACCCGATGACGCCATAGGGCCTAAGCCCGGCAAGGGCGGATGCGTAATGAGTTTTGTAGCCCAGTGCATCGCCAAGAGAAAAACCACATATTTCGGAAGGGAAAACATCACCTGCGGCGGTGTTTCTGTAGGATTCGGATGGGGAGACGGCTTTGCCGATGAGGACGCAATGGACTTTCAGGCAACCTTTTTGTCATGCGGAATCGAATCCGCTCCCGACAAGGAAGCCTACCAGAAGAGACTGGACAATATGCCAAGGGTAAGCGAAATGTTTCGTGAAGGGGAGAGAATATTCTGTGATTTTAAAACCGCCAAGGAAAACATCAAAAACAGGCCGGTTTATGATGATGGCCAGTACGTTATCTTTAAGGGAATTGAAAACTTAAAAGATGATGATGAGCCAAAATCCGTAATATTTACGCTGAATCCGATGGAACTGACCATATTAATTCAATTAAATACTTCATTCAGGACAGAAAACGCATGCCTTCTGACTCCCCAGGCATCTTCATGCCAGTCAATCGGATGCTACGTTTTCAGAGAGGATGAAAGCGACGATCCAGTACCGGTTTTGGGACCGATTGATTTGGCAGGAAGGTCAAAGACAAAGCATTTCATTCCAAATGATTATTTGACGCTGGCCATGCCGTGGAAGCTCTTCATGAAACTTGAAAAAATCAGCAAAAAGAGTGTCATTCAAACAGAACTCTTTAGAAAATATTTTAATGACGGTTAGTCATGTAGATTTCCTCATTGAAATATATTTAATTTTTTAACATAATTAATTAAATCAAAACTTCCTTTATTATTTTTAATGTTTATTGAGATTAACCATGTTTTAATTAACCGTTATTGCAATTAAAAAAATAGGGGGAACATAGGATTAAACCCATGTTCAGAATTTGTAATGAATCTTGTGTAATTTATAAAGACAGACTGAACTGCTTGAAGGGAATGCGTAAATCATGTTGTCAAGCTCTTCAAGGCTGATCTTTTGATTGATAATGAATGCGAACATGTTCGCCACGTTTTCGGCGTCTGCAGCATATATTTCAGCACCTACAATCTGCAAATCCTTATCGACAATGACTTTGGCTTCAGCCGTCAGGTCGTTTTTAAGCTCTAAAGAGTATGACCTTCCGTATCTAATTGTGTGAACGTCATATTCATCGCTTTTCTCGCCAACGTAAGCGGGAACGCCGACGGTAGCTATTCTAGGTATCGTATATGCAACGGCAGGAATCACTGGATAAGTGATTTCAGAAGCTTCGCCCAGAATCTCTTTTGCAAGGTATTTGGAGTGATGTATCGCAACGGTTACGAGCTTGGCTATTCCGGTATCGGCAACGTCTCCTGAAGCGTAAATGTTTTCAACGGCAGTCTGCAGGTGTCCGTTAACCTTGATTCCCTGTTTGGTGTATGTTAGCCCAACGTTTTCAAGGCCGATGTCTTCCACGTTTGCAGTTCTTCCCATGGCCGCAATGACGTAGTCTCCTTTTAAACTCAATCCGCTTTCGCAGTTTACCGTAAATGCGTTTTCATAGGCCTTATTGTCCACTTTGGCTTCGGGATCCCTTAGTGTTTCATCTGAGTTCATTCCCTGAACCACATTAAGGACTTTCTCTTTAGGATTTTCGATTTCAACGTCACAGAGAACCTCCTTTACCTGCTCGTTGAAATGGAAACGTATATTTTTCTCCTTCAGGATTTCAATCACGTTTTGAACGTAAGGCTGGTGGAAGTATTTCAAAGCCATGTCTCCCCTTACGATAACGTCAGCTGTAAGGCCTGCTTCGGCCAGTATTGATGCGAATTCCATTCCCACAAAGCCGGCACCGATGATGATGGTGTGTTTTGGAAGATCCGCAATGTCTAAAAAGTCAGTGCTGTCATGGAGATATTCACGCCCCTTAATGTCTGGAATGACAGGTTTGAGGCCGGTACATATGACAATCTTGTCGGTTGTGAACTTCTTTTCTCCCACTTTAACGGTGTGTTCATCGACTATAACTCCTTTTCCGTGGGCAACGTCCAAATCATATTCGTCAAACTTGTTGTCCAGAAAGATTGACATTCCAGCAATCCTTTTCTGTTTATATTTCATCAGTTCCGGCCAGTTTACTTCGAAGTTTCCTGCTTTTCCGACGCCTTCGAAATTGTCTCCAAGCGCCTTGATTTCATATGGCGCATCAAGAAGAGCCTTTGAATTGCAGCCTCTGTTTGCGCATGTTCCGCCGTATAGGCTTTCTTCGATAATCAGTACTTTTAGGCCTGCTTTTCTTAAAAATCGTCCGCCTTGCCATGCTGCGTTTCCGCTTCCAATATAAATTACATCATAATCCATAATAAATCACTTAGATTAAACTTTGTTTTAAATAATATTTATAATTAAGTCAATATTCAAGTATCATAGCTGTTTCTCTGAATTCTTCATTTAAGTAATTTGTGTTTTTCATTTCACGGAGGTATTCAAATCCCAGCTTTTCCAAAACCCTTTTTGACTGTGTGTTTTCAATCCTGTAGCTTGCAAAGATTCTTTTCACATTCAGTTCGCTGAAAGCCTTTTTAATTAATGCCTGTGACGCTTCAAAGGCATATCCTTTTCCCCAGTATTCCTCTCCAATCCAGTATCCGAGTTCCGCTGAGCCTTCGCCCCATTCGTGATTGGCGTCATCACCGAAAAGCAGTCCAACGCAGCCGATTGGATGTGAATCCTTTACAATCGCATAGGTTTCCCTTTTTGAAAAGACCGTGTTTATGATATTTAGGCTTTCTTCAACGCTTTTGTGTGGCGGCCAGCCTGCAACAGGTCCTATTTTGGGATTTTTTGCAAGTTCATATAACGCTTCAGCGTCACTTTCCTTCCAGGGCCTTAAAATAAGTCTCTCGCTTTTTAAAATCATTACATTAACTTTGTTTTTGACCATTATTAATGTTGCCTATTCACTGCGTCGAATATGTCTACTTTCTTTTTAGAATATTTGAATAACCTGGTAATATTTAAGATGCCGGTAGAATTCAAATCAGCGATAAGATGAGCATTTCCAAAAAGAAGCATTATTGGCTGATAAGAAATCACTCTCCAAATTGCCAGTAAATTAATGTCATTAATCCTCCAATCCGAATAAATCCTATTTTTGGTGAAAATTCAAATCGGGGCATTCAGCTATTTTTGCAGAAAATGATTTTTTCTGAAATTGCTTTTTACCTGCTTTTTAAAATATTGCTCTAATCAGGTTATATTCAAAAATGAGGTTAAATTGTTCTTGGACAACACAAAAAACTTATATATTGACCATATTTAAATATATGCTACACATTAATACAACAAATCAAAAAACAGGGTAGATTAATATGAGCAATTTTGATTTTTTAAAGACCTTCAACAATGACTTATACAAGATAGGCGTGCGCCTGGAGGATGATGTCCAGACTTCTCCAAGGGCGGTTACGGCAGACGCAACGACGTTTCTGGAACTTCTGGTAGATGACATTTACAATCGCTCAGACTGCAAAAAGGAAAACTTCAAGGTGCCTTTCTACAAGAAAATCGATAAGCTGTACCGTTCAGGTGAAATATCCTACGTATACAAAAAGAAGCTGCAGAACGCTTACAGCCTGAGAAGCGAAATCCACAACAACTACAAGGACATTGAACAGGAATTCTACATTGCCCTTGACCTGCATCAGAAGCTCTACTACATCGCTAAGAAGTACTACAGGGACTATAATGAAAACTACAACAAGTACATTGGAATTCCCTCATACAGGCCTCCCAAGATGAACAACATTGAAACGAGAAGCTTTAAGGAATTTCATTTTCCAAACTGCATAATATGCGGCGATAAAAATGAAAACAGTGATTCCAACATGTGCGAAAGATGCAACTCCAAGATAGAAAACGCCAACTATTACATCAGCCTCAGAAACACCTTCGGCAAGAACAATGAGTTCACGAAAAGGGACCTTATTGAATATGGGATACCCGAAAGCTATGCGCTGTCATTAATTATGGATCTGACCAAGGAAAACCTCGTCTGGAAAATGGGTGAGTTTTTCAGCTTCAACAACGATGTTTTCGATGAATACTTATCCCAAATCAACAGCTACATTGAAATTTCAATTTTAATCAACAAGTTCTACAATGACGAACTTACGCCTAGAGAGATTAAAAGGACTCCGGAATATCACAAAGGCCTTAAAGGTCATGAACCATTTGTCGAGTTTCACAATCTCGTTAATGACAGATTAATACGTGTGTTTGAAAGGTCCATCATTAATCTGGAGGATATAAAAACGAGCATTGATTTTGCTTCAATCAGCTATGATGACGTTCTTGAGTGGTTCTGCAATGAAAAGAACGCATTCATGTGCGGCGAGCTCAATGACGCTTTCATTAACTTCAACGAACTGTTAATTGAGGATTATTTATCTGAAATTAAAAAAGGCTGCTTTGATGAGGAAAAAATCAAACAAAAGCTTAACGTCACTCCTGAAATCTATGACTTCTGGATGGATTACTACATTGACGGAGAGCTTTCAGACGAAATATTAAACGTCAAAAAGATCCTGATTATAGATGAGCTTTCCAGAAACAAAACATTAATCCAGGCAATCGCTTCAGTTGATATGACCTCCGATGAGTTTAAGGAAATCTATGGTGAAAGCAAAAAGAACAATGATTCCTTTTACAGGTCATTCATGAGGGAATACGTTGAAAAAAGGCAGGTCATGATTTTAAAATACCTTAAAAGGGATAATCTGACGGATGCACTTAGAAAGGCCAGGATTGCCAAAAAGGAGTTTCACAGATGGTATTTCGATGGTGAAGTTGAAAATTCAAGGTTCTATCTGGACGTTACGCAAATCCTGATGGACAAGTATCTCGATTTAAGAAAGAAGGGGCTCTCCTGTGAGGATATCCTTAAGGAAATAAAAGTCCCCCGTGACATTTTCGAATCCTGGAGCAGTTACGATAATCAGATATTTTTCAGCGATTTTATGAAAAAAGCAAAGGAAATCGATGATGAGCTTGAAAAAAGAGACCTGATAATAGATGGTTTAAGAAATGATAAGAGCCTTGATGATATCCTGAATGAAAATGACATGAGCTATGATGAATTCAAAGAGCTTTATGATTCAAGCAGAATAATAGGCAGCTCCTTTCATCGAAAATATGATATTGAGCACGTTGAAAACAAGAAAAGGGTATTTTTAAGATATCTCAGGGGCAATGACTTTTTCAACGCCATCGTAAAGTCCAGAATTTCCCATAAGGAATTCAACGACTGGTATACAAAGGAGGAAAGGAGCTTTCTTTCAAGAAACGATCCTTCGCAGTTTTATCTTACCGCAACAACGCTTTTGATGGATAAATACATTGCTTATCGTCTTAAGGGAAACAACAAGGGCGAATCATCCAAAAACATCGGCCTGACAAATACCGCCGTCACATACTGGATGAAGCATCCGGAAGTTGATCTTTTCGCGAAATTTAAGGATAGGGTCATCGAATCGGAAGTGAAGCTGATAAGGCAAGGATTTAATGAGGGAAAATCCAAAATGGAAATCTCAGATACTTATGATATAGCTGTAAAAGACATCAATGACTATATTGAGAAAGGATTGAATGATTCCGGTCTCTTCGGTGAAATAGCTGAAATCTATTATGGCGAAGTCGTTTCAAGGCAGCTTGAAGTCTTTTTGGAGGAGGTTGAAAACAAGGACTATAAGAAAGCCCTTAAGAATTCCAATTTCACCTCATCCGAGCTTGAGGAATGCTATCAGATGGGAAAGGACGGTGACGAGCGATACAGGGAGTTCTATGAAAAGTATCTTGATTTGAAAATCAATATCTTCATAACGGATATTCTGATGAAAAAGCCAAGGCGCATCGCATTGAAGAATTCTAACCTCTCTGAGGAGGAATTCGAGGAAAATGAAGAGGCAATTTCCGACAGCATCCTTAACGGAAGGCTCGATTTGATGCTTGATGCGATGCTTAAGCCCAGAAGCAAGGGAACGAGCCTTGCCAGCGCCGCAAACATTTCTCTTGAGGAGGTTTATGACTGGTATTTCAAGGGCAAAAAAGGTGACGAACGCTTTGAGGAGTTTTCCATATGCTTTGACTTGTCCATTGTAATTCCAAGGAAAGCCGCATTCAACAGGGGCATTAACCTGGGATTATATAAGAACAGAATGCTTATAAAGCTCAAAAAGGATTTGGGCAAAAATGAGTTTGAAATCTGGAAAAAACATGGAATAATCGAAAATAAGGATGTAAGGTATATTGATTTGAATGATGAGGAAAAGGTTGACATGAATATGGTTACGAAAATCATCAGAAGGTCCAAAAAGGCCTATAAGGTTTCAAAGGAAGAGGATCCCGAACTCTTCCAGTACATGAAGAATGCATTCAAGACATTGGCATAGACTGTTCTCTGCCTAACGACAAGTTTAAATACTATGTATCAGTCACGACAATTCTTAGGAGTGAGAACAATTTGTAGGAGTCAGGACAATTCAGTTAAGGTTAAATAGAATAAAATCCATAGTATTCCTATCAAAAGGAGGAATGTCCATGCATTTTTCATCACCATACTTTGCGAATGATTTGCTAATCTGTATGCTCTATTACCGCATTGAAAATATAGATTATTTTCTGATGTGCAATTAGGAAAAATTCTTTAAAAAAGAGGAAAAATAAAATGTTGTTTGAATTTTACGATAGAATCAGCGGGAAGATGCTGATGCTGGAAGCTGCCGCTATCGCCTTGATGGTTGTATCCCTTATCGTAACGGCCATCTTCAATAGTGATAGTCTGGCCTATAGGATAGCCGATTATCTCTTTTGGATATTTTTTGGCATGGATTTCGCATTGATGATATCTAGTATCCTGATAAAAAGGGTCATTAACGAAATTCTAATCGAAAATTATTAAATATAAATATCCATAAATTATTACTTAAAGGTGATATTAATGGATGACAAGGAAAAAGTTATTGAAGCATTCAGAAGTTCTGAAGAACCTTTAAACGCCAAAAAGGTCAGTGAAATCTCAGGCGTTGACAAAAAGGAAGTCGACAAAATCATGAAGGAATTGAAAAAGGACGATACAATCGTTTCACCTAAGAGATGTTACTGGACTTTAGCTGAAAAATAGCTTTTCGGCCAACTTTAATTTTTTTGAATTTCTATTGAAATTCATTCTTTTTTTTAACAGCAACTTATTAACAATTTATATTATTTTAAACACATTTTCGCTTGATTTAACGCTTTAAACATTATTCAGTTATTTTAAATAATGTTGAATAAAAACTGAGTAAATATATTTTTTACATCATTTTCATACATTTAAAAGCAAATTAGTATATTTTATATACAATTAAAAATATACTATTATCATAAAATCTAATTGTTGATTTTGTGCATGTGTGAATTCAAAATTGATTTTATAAAAATTGTTTTGATGTGAAAAATATGAAAAGAAAATCAATTTTTGGGATTTTAATGTTAGTCCTTGCATTATCTTTGACATTAGGTTTTGTTAGTGCTGAAGATGTTGCAACCGACGGTGCATCAGATGTTTTAGCAGCTGATGATAATGTAGTCGTCGAAGAGGCTCCTGTCGAAGAGGCTCCTGTCGATGAAGAAGGTCAAGCCGCTGGTGGCGATGTCGCTGGCCCAGGCGTTCCGCCAGGTGTGGAATTAGCCGATGTTGGCGTAATTGTTACCCCATTATTCTATTCTGAAAACGATACCGTTTGGAGTGTTTTCGCATATAATTATGGTCCAGATACAGCTAAAAATGCTTACGTACAATTAGATTGTTCTGATAATTTAGTATGTGTAGATTTTGCTGGTACTGGCGGTGAATTTGACTATGAAAAAGGAATTTGGTATCTTGGAGACATGCCTGCCATGTCATATGCCGAATTATTAATCGAAATGTTACCTATTGATAAAGGTCCATATTTCGTAGATGCAGCAATTAAAAGTGACACTTTCGATCCTTTCTTAGGCAACAATTATGACATTGCTTACATGGGATTAGAATCAGTCGCTTCCGCTGCTGAAGAAACATTACCTGCAACCGGTAACCCGTTAGCTATGGCATTACTCGCTTTAGTTGCAGTTGGTGTAGGTGGAATTAGAAGATTATTCTAAATTCAATCTTATAGACTTAAATAAGTTTTTAAAGTTTAAAGGTTATAATTGGCAATAACAGTCGAAAGATTTTATTGTTGTTTATGATTTTTAAAATTTAAAAATTTACATAATTATTGCATTGATGATTCCCACATTTGTCAATGTTACTATTAGAGGGATTTTGTTTTTCCGCCATTTTTTTAATTTTTCTTTTTTTAATCTTAAAATATTGAAAATTGATGCTTTTTTGTCAAAAAGAGGTATTAACTTTATATGTAATGAAAATAATAAATACTTAATATAAAATCATATGTTGATTTTATAGTATAGTAAAAAAATTTCTATTTGATTCAAAAAAAGTTTTGAAGTGATATGCATGGATATTAATTCAACACTGGGAATTTTTTTATTAATTCTTGCATTGTCCTTAACCTTGGGTGCTGTAAGCGCTGAAGAGGTTGAAATTGATGATAATCAGGAATTATTGTCCATAGATTCCCAGGAAGACAGTATCGCTCTAGCTGAATCAAATATACCTACAGAAGATGATTATTCGGCAGATGTGGGTGTTGAAGTCACGAAAGTTTCAGAAACCGAAGATTCATCAAGATGGTTGATATTCGCGTATAATAACGGCACGGATATAGCGGTAAACGCATGGGTAACCATTAAGCTATCCGACAATCTACGCTATTACGATTCATACGCTTTCACAGGTGAATTCGATTCTGAATATGGTATTTGGTATATAGGGGATTTAGATAGTAGTGATTCTACTGGATTGTTTATAAATGTGATGCCAATTGCTTCGGGACAACAATATTACTATATTGGGGCGGAAATAATGAGTGAAACCTTTGATCCGGACTTGTCAAACAATAACGTTTTGATTGAATGGGGATCAAAGAACGGCACTTCCGGCAATGATACGGGAAATCATTCTCAAAGTGATTCTTCCGCAAAAGCTATTAGTCAATCATTGCCTGCTGCGGGAAATCCTGTGGCTGTCGCATTATTTGCCGTGCTGACGTTAATTGGTATCGGAGGTAAGAGAAAGAAATTATAAATGTGTTGTCTAAAACGATTACATTGCGGTTCTTAAAGTTTTTATAATTAAAGGCTTTATAAGGCGATGAAGAATTGCATCTGATGCGGTTTTTCATTTGTTTTGTATGGTTTTTGTGTAAAATACTAAGTGCATGAATCAATGATGGTTTAATGCACGTGTTTCATCAGGTATTTGTTTGGAAAATACGTTTATAATAAGATCTTACTGCTTTGAATTGAATACGATTTTTAAAAAAAAATAGAAAATTAATTTTCTGATTGTGATTCTTCTTTTTCTTTAAGCTTTTCTTTAAGTTGTTCTATTCCGATAATCATGTTTTGCCTCCTTAGTTTTATTCCTGTTTTAATATTGATTCTTTATGATATATAAATTTTTAGGTATGCCTAAATTTTCTAAAATTTTAAATCTTAGTACTGATAAATTAATAACTGATGAGCAAAGACAAGATTACATACAGTGACGTTAAGGAATATGAAAGGCTTTTTACGATGGCGCCATCATTCCTGCTTGAAAAACTGGCCAGGCGAAACACCAATCTGGTTTCAAAGTTCAAGCCGATAATTCAGGGATATATGGATGACTTGACTGCAGATCAGAAAAGCAAGCTGGATATAATCCTTGCAAGTGAGGTTCAGGAGCTGCAGGACATAATGCATGAAGCCTATCTGCGCTCTAAAAAAAGGCAATACAAGGTTCTGGCCAATCCGAAGTATAGGCAATTCATTGAGGACAATCTCGATGGAATACGCAGAATGCTTTAATTTATTATTTTGTATAAAGTAATTATTTTTAAATAACTTCAAAACCTATAAGCTTAACTCTGTTTGAAAGCAAATCAGGATTTTCATCCACCTTTTCAGAGAGTTTTGTGGTTATGTATTTTTTATTGTCATCAGGAAAGACCGTAGCTATTTTTAAATCATCATTATCCACCAAAACGCTTGCAAGGAAATTAGCGCCGCTTGAAATGCCTATGCCCAAGCCGAATTCCTTGGCTATTCTTTTGGACATGTTGATTGCATCCAAATCGTGAATAAGCACGATATCGTCAATCAAATTCTCATGTACAATTCCCGGAATGAAGTCGTCTCCGATTCCTTCAATCATGTGGCTTCCCTCAATCATTCCCATTTTAAGGATGGAGAGTGTTGAAGGCTCGAGGGCGATTATTTTGGATTCGGGATTGTTGTCCTTTAATCTTTTGCCTATTCCCATCAGCGTTCCGCCGGTTCCTATTCCTGAAACGAAAGCGTTGACGTCCGGTATCGCGTCAATGATTTCCTGGCCTGTGGTGTTGTACTGGGCCTGAGGATTCAGTTCATTATCAAATTGTAGTGGTCTGTATGCATCAATATCATTGGCAAATTCCTCTGCAAGTTCAAGGGCCTTTTTGAATCCCCCTTCCTCTTTGGATACAAGATGGACTTGTGCGCCGTACATTTCAATGATCTTTCTTCTCTCAAGGGATACCCAGTCAGGCATGAAAATATGAACTTCATGGCCGTATAGGGCACCGAATGCGCTGAAGGAAATTCCCGTATTTCCGCTTGTAACTTCCACAATGGCCTGACCTTCTTTTAAATTTCCGTTTTCCCTTTCATTTTGGATAATGTATAAGGCCATTCTGTCTTTGATGCTTCCAGTGTAATTGTAATATTCAAGTTTGGTGTAAATACTTCCTGTTTTTCCCTCGTATTCATAATCAATCCTGATTGCCGGTGTATTTCCAACTAATTTTTCTATATTCATAAGATTCCAACCAATTCAATAATATAACATTATTATTTTTGTCATATTCTTTTAAAATATTTTTTGAATTGCTCGAAAATTATATTATGATTATGGAATAGATATTTAATCATGGTATTTGGGATGGATTTGTTTTCAGAAATTTTACTGTATGTCCTTGAAATGGTTGTTTTTCTTCTTATGATGTTCATTTTAGGTTTTGTTTTTAAAAGACTTCATGTAAAGGAATATAAGGTCTTTGATTTGAAAGAATATTTCCCGGAAGAGGAAATCCATTCCTTAAGGCAGATATCTTACCTGATAATGATGGGCTTGTTATTCATGGACATATTATATACCGTGGTTTTCATTTCAAACGATTTATATTATTTTGTAATTTTCGACATTCTACTTTCACTTTATCTTGCCATCAAATTGGACAAGTCCTCCTGGAAAAACAGGATCATTTTAATCCTTCTGATTCCTTACGGTTCTTTAACTTTCTTTCTGTTTTCAAATACCCTTATTGGAATAGTGGATTTAATTCATGTTCCGGTTCTTATATACTTCATTAAGGTATACTATGATAAATTCAGGGAGTATACGTCTTCCAACGGTTTGGGAATAACTATTATTTTGCTGTTTGCCATTATCTTTATCAGTTTTTTCATTACGCAGTTTTCCGAAGGCGTCAATCCTTTGAATTCCCTTGTCATGGTTTCCAACGCATTTACAAGTAACGGCTACACCGTTTTGGGCAATTCCATACCCGGTAAAATAGACTCAATTTTCCTGGTTTGGGGAGGTTATCTTCTCTCAGGTGTCGGTACTGCAACTTTAGCATCAGGAATTCTAATCAATCATTATAAAAGCGAGATTAAAGAGATTAATGACAAGCTGGATAAACTTGAGGAATTGATTAAGGAAAACAACGAATAATCTATTGTATTTTTTATATACATTTTAGGCACTCCTTTTTAAAAATAATTTGTTTTATAATATTCAAACAAAATTTTTCATTGTTTTATTTTGGTTATAGGTCATTTCATTGAATTTGCATCATTGCTTTTTGATTTCGTTTCCTGTGCTGCAATCGAATTTTATAATCATGATTAATTATGATTAATCGTTTATTCTGATTTTATTCTGATTATTTCAGTAAAATAAAGCAATAATCAACTATTTTCAATTGCCTTTGATTTATTTTAAATAATTCTTTATTTAAAAATATTATAATAATATTTTAATTATTTAAACAGTTTCTAATAAATATTTATTTTTACTGAATACTGTATAGTTAAGTTTAAATACTATTAAATCAAATTATTTATTAGCTTAACTTTATTTAAATTTAAGTTGATTTGAATAAGTTAAGTCTAAAATACAGAGGTTAATATTATATGTTTAAATTTGATAAAGAACAGGAAGTCTTTGATTTCGCAGGAGTCAAAATGGGTGGACAACCGGGTGAATATCCAACCGTTTTGGCGGGTACTATTTTCTATGGAGGCCACAATATCATTAGCGATGAACTGACCGGTGACTTTGACAAAAGCAGAGCCGAAGAGTTGGTTAATGATATGGCATCAATTTCAGATGTAACAGGCAACCCATACATTGTTCAGGTTTTTGGACAAACTGTAGAAGCTCTTCCAAAATATATTGAATATATCGGTGAAATATGCGACGCGCCTTTCCTTATAGATTCAACGTCAGGTGAAGCAAGAGTTGCCGGTGCGCAGTATGCTGATGAAGTTGGATTAACTGAAAGAGCTATCTATAACTCAATTAACATGGCAGCAGATAAATCAGAACTCGAAGCGCTTGCAGAAACAAATATCTCCGCTTCCATCATTTTGGGATTCAATCCTATGAACGCTACCGTTGAAGGAAAGATGAACATGTGGGAAAACGGTGATGACGGCGCATATGAAAAGGGTTTACTTGAAGTTGCTGCCGATTGTGGAATAGATCGATTTATGATGGACACCGCCGTAACGCCTTTAGGTCAGGGTGCGGGAATCGCTGCAAGAACTTCCTTTGCCGAAAAGGCAAAATGGGGTTATCCTGTAGGATCGGGAATTCACAATGTTCCTTCAGCTTGGGACTGGCTGAGGGACTATAAGAAAGAAGGAAATAAGATTGCATTCACTGTTTGTGATATCGGTGCAAATATTGTACAGGTCATGTGCGCCGGCGATTTTGTTCTTTTCGGACCGATTGAAAACGCAAAAATCGCTTTTCCTGCTGTTGCACAAACTGACATGTTCATTTCTGAAGCCGCTAAACCTTTGGGAACGGACCCTGTAGATTTCCATCCTATGAACAAACTGGTTTAATATCAAAATTAGCCTATTTTTTCAACCTCTAATAATTTGTTTGTGATATCATGAAAATGGTATTAAACAAATCTTAACATAAGTAAATAAATCCAAGTAGCACTGGATACGCCAAACATCCAGTGCTCAATTAATTAATTTTTTTTCATATCCTTCGTAACTTTTATATATTATCAGCTAAATAGTATACCTAACGAACGGTAGGTAGGTAACTATGAACACTAAAGAAAAGATATTTGACGTATCACTCGATCTGTTTTCAAAAAAAGGATATGACTCAGTTTCACTTAGAGAAATTGCAGAAGAAGTTGGAATCAAAAAAAGCTCAATATACAGCCATTACTCTTCAAAAGAAGCAATACTGATGGACATTTTCGAATACTTCACTGACCTTTTCAAATACGATGAACTTTTAAACAGCAAGGACTTGCTTTTAACGGCAGACAACGAGATACTCCTTGAAAACCCTGAACTATTCTATCATCAGGGCTCTGAAGCCATTAAGGACATGCTTTCGGAAGAGAGAAACCTTAAAATCTGGAAGCTGATTTTCATTCAGATGCACTACAATGAAAACATACGACTGTTTTTCCAAAACGAGATACTTGTAAAGCCATTGGTGTTCTGGAACGGTTTTTTCACAATCCTTAAGGAAAAGGGAATAATCAGAGCCGACTGCAATCCGAAGCTTCTGGCAAAAGAGTACTACAGCTTTCCGATTTACCTGCTTCTTGAATTATGCGCTAAATATGACGATATACCTCAAAGCTCACTGGACAATTTCTTTGATGAAGCGGAAAATCATGCGAAATTCCTCCTTGACTGCGTGAAGGTGAAATAGATGGATGAACTAACATTTCCCTATGAGCTGAACGGTGAGTATTATGCAAAGGTCAGCGATTTTGCAGATGAATTTCTCGATTATACAGAAAAGTTCAATTTCAAAAGCGATGAGGAATCATTGGAGGCATTGTGCATTGGCGTTTACTGGTATCTTTACGGAACGACAGCTCTTGATTTAAACAGCAACATC
The DNA here is from genome assembly GCF_900103415.1 of Methanobrevibacter millerae. Classification (NCBI taxonomy): domain Archaea; kingdom Methanobacteriati; phylum Methanobacteriota; class Methanobacteria; order Methanobacteriales; family Methanobacteriaceae; genus Methanobrevibacter; species Methanobrevibacter millerae. The sequence goes on along the minus strand of NZ_FMXB01000004.1, from coordinate 107,565 downwards.
CATCATGCCCTGGCCAATCTGGCGGAGTACAGAAGGGCATTTCCCGAAGACAAGATATTCATCGATGAATTGCGAGGCAAGCTGTTAACTAAATTTCTTTTCAGGCCGTTTCAGAAAAACGACGAGGAGTTAACTTCACAAAACCTTGACATGTTAATCAATTTTCTTGAAGCAACGGGAGACTATATGGACCAGATTCCCCATTTCAGGAACTTTTCACATGATCTGGGCGACTGTCTTGAGTTAACGAAATGGTTCTGCAGAACAAGCGGAAAATACTTGGGCGAATATACATCCAACCTCGACGAATACCTCAAAAACAATGGTAGTAGCCATCTGATGGAGGAAGACGTCATATTTTACCATGGACATGAGCTTGAGTATCATTTAAACATGCTTGGAGCTGAGATAATGAACAGGATGTACAGGCCGGATTACGTGAAAAGACAAAGAAAGGCAATACTTCTTCCATCATGCATGAATTCGAACAATAAGAATTGCAGGGCAAAGGAAGACCGCCTGGGTGACGTCTGCACATTCTGCAACCCAAAATGCAACGTATATAAGATTACTAAGGATTATCCGGACTGTGAAGTCTATATCATCTCACACGAATCCACCGCATTCAAGGGAGCAAGAAAGGAGGACAAGGATGAACTTGGCATTGTAGGAATAACCTGCGTATTGAATCTGATTTCCGGAGGATGGAAGGCTTCAAACCTTTCGATTCCGCCTCAGTGCATTTTATTGGACCACGTCGCATGCAAAAGCCACTGGCTGAAGGAGGATATTTACGGAAAAATCAATGATAGTGAGCTTAAAAAGAAGATATAATCTAGAAATTAACTGGAAGTGTGGATTATGAATATAGCTTTTTCACCGCCTGACATCAGTGATGAGGAGATAAATGAAGTAATTGAATCGCTGAAGTCAGGCTGGATTACAACCGGACCTAAAACAAAGGAATTCGAACGAAAAATCACAGAATACTGTGGAAGCGACAGGACAGTGTGTCTAAGCTCCGCAACATCTTCACTGGAGATGACTCTGAGGATGTTGGGCATCGGTAAGGGCGATGAGGTAATTCTTCCGGCATATACCTACACCGCAACCTGCAGCGTAATCTGTCATGTGGGGGCAACGCCGGTAATGGTTGACAGCCAAATCGATTCAAAAGAAATGGATTACGATAAAATGGCTGAAGCGATTACGGAGAGGACTAAAGTCATCATCCCCGTTGACATCGCAGGAATCCTGTGCGATTACGAAAGGATTTTTGAAATAGTCGAGGATAAAAGGGAACTCTTTAAGGCAGATAATGATATTCAGAAAGCCTTTGGCAGGATTATCGTTTTGGCAGACTCTTCCCACGCATTCGGTGCAGTTAAAAAAGGTAAAACTGCAGGAAACCTTGCTGATTTCACATGCTTTTCATTCCATGCGGTTAAAAACCTCACAACCGCTGAAGGAGGAGCCGTAACATGGAGAAGCCATGATGAATTAAATTCAGATAAAATATATAAGCAATTGCAGGTTCTTTCCCTTCACGGCCAGACAAGGGACGCCCTTGAAAAAGCCAACAACGGATCATGGGAATATGACGTTCTCCTTCCGGGATACAAATGTAACATGACTGACATTCAAGCAAGCATTGGACTTGCACAGCTTAACAGGTACGAAAAACTCCTTGAAAGGAGGCATGAAATCATTAGAAAGTATGATGGAGGGTTTAAAGATACAAGAGTAATCACGCCGAAACATGTCTCAGAGAACTTCAAATCATCCGGCCATCTGTATTTAGCGCGCATTAAGGACGTTTCACTTGAAGATAGAAATGAAATCATTGAGAAAATGGGTGAAAGGGGAATAGCTACTAATGTCCATTACAAGCCCCTTCCAATGCTTACCGCATATAAAAATCTTGGATTTGACATTAAAGACTATCCGAACGCTTACGCTCAATTTGTAAATGAAATAACTCTCCCGTTATATTCCACGTTAACCGATGAGGAAGCCGACTACATTATAGGCAATCTGCTGGAGATATTGGAGGAATACTGAACATTTAACGATTTTTTATTGATTAAAAAATAATTGGCTGGTGATATTAATGATTAGATGCCCGATGTGCGATGAGGAAATAGACGAGGATGACGTGGAATTTGATTGTCCATTCTGCTCAAACATGGATATGGGCGAGGGCTTTTACCGCTGCGAGAACTGCGAAACCCTTTTTGACTATAATGGGGAGTTATGGGTGTGCCATTATTGCCATAATCACGGCATGCACCGCTTTGAGCCTTCATATGATGATGAGGACTACTGTGAAGACGAAAATCCCGACGTCAATCAGGGATGGGTCGGTGAGCACTATGGATAATGGTTTTTTGAAAATTGACTATTCTATTTTTAGACAATGAAATTTTGGCGTTTATTAAAATTCATAAAAATTAATGTTTAAAAATGCTTAATAATGAATTTCCTTTCAAAATGTACTATTTAATACAACAAAACTATAAATAACACCTGATATAAATTATTACTAGATATTTAAAGAAAAATAGATTTTAGGTTGAAAAAATGAGTGAAACTATTAAGATTTTAACTATTCAGGACATATCCTGTTATGGGCAGTGTTCAATAACAGTTGCGCTTCCGATTGTATCAGCTTTCGGAATAGAAACGGCAATTTTACCTTCTGCAGTTCTCTCCACGCATACTGCAGGATTCACTGATTTCACAGTCAGGGACTTAACGGAAGACCTTCCGGAAATCAGAAAACACTGGGAAAAGGAAGGAATATACTTTGATGCAATTTATACAGGTTTTATAGCTTCAAAAGAACAATTGGATTACATTAAGGATATTATCGATTCAAGACTTAAGCCTGACGGACTGGTATTTGTCGATCCGGCCATGGCGGACAACGGTGAGTTCTACAATGGATTCGACCAGGAATTTGCAGACAAGATGGGAGAGCTCTGTAAGCTGGGAGATTATGTGCTTCCAAACACAACTGAAGCCTGTTACTTATTGCATAAGGAATGGAAAGAGGAATTCACAAGGGAAGAAATGCTTGAAATGGCCGATGAGCTTCAGGCATTCACCAAAAGGTATGTTGTCCTTAAAGGGGACACCGCCGAGGAAGGCAAGCTGGGAATGATTGTCAAGAATAAGCAAGATTCATCAACTGAAATCGTCTACAATGACAGGATTGATTACGCTTCCCACGGAACCGGGGACGTTTTCGCATCATCATTTGTCGGCTCAACCATGAACGGCAAATCTCCAGCTGCGGCTGCAAAAATTGCCGGTGAGTTCACCAAAATGGCAATTGAAAAGACAGTGGGTGACGAAGACCATAAATACGGTGTAAAGTTCGAACAGGTCATTTTGGACTTGAAGGAATTATTGGATTCATATTAATCCATTATTTTTTTCAAAATTTTAAAAATTTAGGCATACCTAAAAATATTTATATCATAAACATATATCTATTAACAGTGCTTGAAAAAAGCAAATAATTCAAAATGTGATTTTTATGGGATTTTTCGATAACATGAGAAAACCTCAGGGTAAACTGGGAAACATGCAGCTTAAATCAATGAACAAGGAACACACTCCCGTATCATTATGGGGACTAAAGCATTTAAAGATAAAAGAGGATGATGTAATACTTGATATAGGCTGCGGAGGCGGAATGAACATCAAAAGAATGTCTGAAAAGGCCAAAAAGGTATATGGCGTAGACTACAGCATAGAAAGCGTAAAGCTCTCAAGGCAAGTGAATGAGGACAATATCCGTCAGGGCAAGGTTGAAGTGCTTGAGGGAAACGTTGCGGCACTGCCCTTTGATGATGATAGCTTTGATATAGTAACCGCATTCGAAACCGTCTATTTCTGGCCGGATATCGAAAAATCATTCGGCGAAGTAAGAAGGGTGCTAAAGCCCGGCGGAACATTTTTAATAGGTATGGAAACAAACGGATCAGACAGTCTGGTAATGAGATTCTGGAATCACTTCATAGACATGGAAATGTACACCGACGATGAAATCAGCTCATTTCTTGAAAATAACGATTATAATGAGATAACTGCTTATCTAAGAGATGCCAAAAACAAGCAGGAAATCATAAAGTCAAAGGGTGAGGAAAGAAGAGTCGACGATGACTACTCCAACATCTCATTTTCAGACAAGTTCGTCCAGTGGGTGACGGTTACTGCAGTAAAATAGCCCTATTGGTTTTCTTTCATGGTTGCAATCTGCTCGTTGCGGTTTTTCAACTTTAACGTGAATAAAAACGCGATAATGGCCACTATTGAAGATAATATGAGGCTTATCTGATAGCCTAAAATTCCTGTAAATGACGCTATTATTCCGCCGATAAGGGCTCCGCCTATCAGTTGCCCTGCGCTTGAAAGCATATTTACGATAGCCTGGCCTGCACCCCTTTCGTAAGGCTTGGCTTCGCTTAAGACAATGTATCTTAGGGGAGCTCCGATAATCGTTACCATGCCGACTCCGATAACACAGCCTGCAACGATAAATAGTATTAGATTTCTAGGATAAAGTGCAATGACTGCAAGGCCAATGGCTAAAATAAATGTTCCGACAGCCATGATTGTTCGTGAACCGGTTGAGTCAAGGATTTTTCCAAGAATCGGTGCCGCAACGGCATTGGCTCCCAGAATAGGAATCAGCATAAGGCTTGCCAGCTGGTCGTTAAGGCCCATTGAAAGGATTACAAGAGAAGGAACAAATATCACAGAGGAGTATATGATACCGTAGCACAGAGTTTCAACGCATGCAATGCTTATGTCCCTGTTTTTAAGCATATGAATAGGCACGATTGACTCTTCAGCTCTCTTTTCCACTTTAAAGAATATTAGGATTAAAATTATAAACATCACCAGAAACGGAGCGACATTAATGGAGAGTAAGCTATTGATGAAATTGCTTGAATCAATCTGGTTAAGCCCGTAAGCCAGAAATACCGAAAGCAGGATTAAAACAATGATTCCAAGATAATCTATTGACAGCTTTCTTTTGTTTTCCAGATCCGGAAGGATTTTGATTGAAAGTATTACGAGAATTATGCTTATGGGGATATTGATTGTAAAGCACCAGTTCCAGCCGAATGGTATTAATGCGGCTCCAACAAGAGGACCTCCGATTGCCGAAATTCCAAATACGCTTCCAAGAATTCCCAAGGCCTTTCCTCGCTCTTCCAATGGAAAGGCATCCCCTACAAACGCTCCGGCTACCGGGAATAGTCCTCCGCAGCCGAAACCCTGTATTATTCTTCCCAAAAGTATTGACTCGATATTGAATGAGAGTGCAATCAGGGCAGATCCGATGCCGAAAAGGATCACGTCAAGGATGAAAATCTGTTTTCTTCCGTAAAAGTCGGAAAACTTTGCCATAATCGGGGAACCAATCATGAAAAAGATTACGAACAGTGTGAATATCCAGCTTGATTCCCTGCTTGTAAGGTGATAGCTCTGCTCGATAGAAGGCAATACCGGACCGATAATGCCCGTATCAAGACATCCCATGAATACGCCCACCAAAAACAAAATGAGTATCAGGTTTCTCGTTTTTGTATCCAAATATTTTTTCTGCATAATTATTCAACTTTATTATTATATTCAATTAAAATCCTATATTATTACTGTGTTTTATAAGGTTATTAATACTTTCTTAATCAGCTAATCTTTAGTTTTAAATAGATAATTGATTAAATATAATATTGTACACTTTTACATATTAATTAGGTTTTAAAGGGATGTAAAATGAGGAATTTAGCCAACTACATTACGATATCAAGAATTGTCCTGTCGCTTTTGATGCTATTTTGCGAACCTTTATCCCTGAATTTTTTCATAATTTTCATAATCTGCGGCTTAAGCGATGTCGCTGACGGATATCTGGCTAAAAACATGGGTTATAAAAGCGATTTGGGAGCAAAACTGGATTCACTGGCAGATATAGTATTCTTTTTATCATTCCTGATAGTATTGCTTCCGGTTTTGAAGTTTAACTATTTCATAATTTCATGGATTCTGGCTATTTTCGCAATCAGGATAATATCTGTTTTGATAGGTTATCTGAAGTTCAATGAGCTGGCATTTATTCACAGCTATCTCAACAAGCTGACAGGTGCGCTTTTGATTCTGCTTCCATTTTTGCTACTTTTGATTTCATCAGAAGTGATTTTAAACGTAATCTGTTTTGTAGCTACGCTGGCTTCACTGGAGGAGCTGATTATTGTCATTAAAAGCAGATACTTCAATCCCGATTGCAGAGGCCTGATTGATTTTTAGCCTAGAAGTCATCATCCCAATAGCAGTCATCGTCCTTTTTTTCTTCCGTTGCCTCTTCCCAGCTACTGTATCCTTCAATATCCAGCTGAAATCCACATCCTTCACACCACAATTGGTTGTATCCGACAACGGAACCGCATCTCGGACAGTTGAATAAGATTTTCATGAATAATGATTGTTATTAACTTGTTAATATAATTTTTGAAAATATTTAAAGCTTTTTAAAATAAAATATTATTGTGGAAAGAATATGAATGATAAGGAGATAATTAACCAATTAAGGCAATTGACTAAGAGCAAGGAATACTGGAAAGACAATATCGATGAGGTTGCATCCAAACTTGATGATGGCTATTCAGATACCGTAAAGGCAAAGGCATTATGGCTTCTGGGAGAGATGGGACTTAAATATCCCTTGGAAATGGAAAGCCATGTTGATGAGATTGCTTTTTTTATGGAAGATGAAAACCCTAAGCTGCGTGAAAGATCACTTAATGCCCTCGGAAGGATAGGCAGGGCCGATAAGAATCTTGTCATTTCATATATGAACAGATTAATGGAAATGCGTGATGATGAATCCGGAAACGTCAGGCACGCATTTGTCTGGGCATGCGAAAATATAGCCACGACTTCTCCCGAACTCTTCTGCGACAAGCTGGAAATCTTTTATGATATGATAAATGATTCTTCAGAAAAAGTCCGTATTGAAGCGCCTGAAATGTTTCGTGTTGTCGGAAAGCGAAAGCCCGATTGCGTAAAGCCGTTTTTAACTAAATTGGAATGGATTTCCAAAAACGACGAGCATCCGGCCGTCCGAGTACACTGTGCCGGTGCGGTTAGAATAACGAATAACGCTTTAAACATTAACATGTAAGGGAAGTGAACTATTATGAAAAATAAATATTTTCCAGATGAAGACATTAAAATCAATGATTTATACTTTATATGTTACATGATAGAAAGAGTGGCAAGACATATAAAACAAAAAAATAAATATGTTGTAAATACAATTGGAAGAGATGGACTATATCACCTGATCAGCTGTGCGGAAGTATTGCATTGTGAAAATCCTCTGAAAGTAGAATCAGATTGGATTAATGACTATGAACTTGAAAAGGAAATTATGATATTACTTCTGTTGATACGGAACTTGCTCCAATCATTCCAACGCCCCTTGATATGGGCGCAGTATATTGTCGTTTAATTATAAATACCTTATCATCCAAAGAAGATTATGTTGACGGCATTATAAGGGTATATAATGATGACATATGCGAGGTGATAGACAATTATAACTGCAGTGCTTTCTATGAACCCTCTTATGTGATAGCCCGAGCTTATCAAAACGGAGGTTTTTAAAAATATAATTAATCTGGAATTATCATCAACACCATAACCACAAACTTAATGATTTCAGGTTTTTTATTTCATTTTCATTGCAACATTTTTTAACATTATTCTTAATTTTTATCCAGTGGTTAACTCTTTGTAAAAATCTTTAAATAGCTATTCAAGTCATATTTTTCGACATTTTTCCAAAATATTTAATAACAAGTTCAGATAAAATATTTAAAACAAAGTTGATTGAAAAGTACGTTTAAGTGGTACAACTTTTCATAAGTTTCAATATATCGGGGATTAAAATGAAAAAGGTTATCTTAACGTCAGTGATTTTCATGATTTTGCTGCTGTCATTGTCAGCTATTCATGCAGAGGACAATACTACAGATTTTAAAGCTGATTTTCAAAATAATGAAACGTCCATATTGGCTGATGAAAACGAAGGAGATGACGTATCCAATCAAAATACAATAGATTATGATACTATACAAGGAATTATCATTCGCAATAATCCTCAGGTCTATGATGAGAGCTTTATGATTGGGCTTCAAAATAGTCAACCTGCTCAGGCACTGATACAAAGTCTGTATTATAATAGTTTACAATTTGCTGAATCCTATGATGGAGATAATAACTTCAATGACAGTGAATTATACAAGGCACATATTTCAGATGACTTTCGTTTGAAGTTAAAACTTTGCATCAAAGACCCTACCATAATGCAGTGCGATTTAAAGAAGGTTTTTGGAAATCCGGCTACGTTTCAAGCCACTTTCTATGACAATTATGATAATCGTATCAAAAATGCTCAAATAACCTTTCTGATTAACGGGCTTAAATATTCAAGGACAACCAATGAGTATGGCGTTGCAAAAATTAATATCAATCTGCAGCCGGGTGAATATACGATAACCTCATACAATCCTGTATCCAGGACGAATAAGGCTTCAAAAATCATTATCTTGCCAAATATGGATCAAAACAAAGACATTGTGAAGTATTTCAAAAACGATACCCAGTATACTGTCAGGCTGCTTGATGATATGGGAAAACCTGTGGCCAATAAGACGGTTACCTTTAATATCAATGGCGTTTTCTATCAGAGGGTTTCAAATTCAACCGGATATGCCAAATTGAACATCAATCTGATTCCGGGCACGTATATAATAACTGCAGAGTATGAAAACTGCAGGCTTTCTAATTCAATCACTGTCCTGCCCACTATAATCGCATCGGATTTGTCAATGTCTTATATGGACGGAAGCCAATTTCAGGCAAGGCTTATTGATGGAAAGGGAAATGCGATAGTCGGTGTAAACGTCACATTTAACGTTAACGGAGTTTTCTATCAAAGAACAACCGATGAGAACGGAACGGCCAGATTAAATATTCGATTGATGCCCGGGGAATATATAATAACTTCCATGTATGGTGATTTGTCAATGGGCAATAATATTCGCATTACAAGCGTTTAAATTAAAAAAAGAGTAATAAAAAATAATTGAAGGAAGTTAATCACTTGCCTTCTTCAAAATAGAAATAGATGGTTTCTATGCCGTTACCGTTTGAATGGTCTTCGTGGCGGGTTTCATTGCCTTTCTTTATGAAGACGTCTGTAGGTCCGCTTTTCTGGTTAAGTGTTACGCTGGCGTATTTTAAATCTGTCGTGTTCAAGTTGATTATTTTTGAACCTTCAGCTTCACAGGAGGAATAGTTTCCGTCAACTACAAGGTCCAGTCTCCATTTTCCGCTGGTGTTAATCTCCAGAGTATAGTTTTCGTCAGTATTTTTGTCATCATTTGTTGCAGTTGGGGCACTGCTTACGGCGGTTACAACGGTAAGCGCACAAATCAATATTATTAAACCTGCCAAAATTTTTAGTTTTTTGTTATCCATTTTTATCACCTATCTGAGAATTTTTTTATAGGTTATTAATTAATTAGTCTTTATAGTATTTAAATTATACAGTTTAACAATAAATTTATTTTTAGCTAACCACTGTAAACTTATCAAAAAATTTGTTATCGAATCCATATTATGATTTTAATTAATGGTGAACAAATCACATTTATAACGAAGTTATAATTTATCCTATCCAGAGTTTCGGAAATTATTGGCCGAAATATTGGATAAAATTCATTATTTCGCATCTGTGACTTTAAGAGAACTCATAAAAATATTAGGCGTATCAAAATAAAGTCTATGTGAAATACAGCCATTCTTGACTGATTTGAAAATAGCAAAAGACTTATAATAGTATTGATAAAATAGAATTATATGAATGTTTAATGTTTTTTTAAAAAAGATTAAATGGGGAGTATTAAAAATGATAAAAAATAAAATATTTTTACTGTTTTTGCTGATTTTATTTTTTACTGGTTTAAATTCGGTTTCGGCCATGGACAACAGCACCGATAGCGTTCTGGCCGATGGCAGTCAAATCACGGTCGCTCCTGGAGATTCAATCCAGTCAGCCATTGACAGCGCCCCTGAAGGAAGCACCATTATCGTTGAGGAGGGCGATTATTCAGAAGATCTCATCCTTTCCAAGGGAGTTTCCATTATTGGACAGAATGCTAATCTCAACTCAAATAACGCCGCTTTCACCATCCTTTCAACTGCAAACAACACGTCAATTTCAGGATTCAACATAGTCGTTTCCAACAGCAGCGGAACGGGAATTTCAGTAAACGCCAGCAACTGTAAAATCACAGACAATACATTATCCGGAGGAAATATTGGAATATTGGCAGTGTTCACGCTTTCAAACAGCTCCGGTCAGCTGAACATTTCGGTAATCAGCAACATAGAGATTCTCAGAAACAGCATTTCCGATATGAATGAAGCCGGAATTTCAGTAATGGCATTCAATCCGATTGTATCTCAGAACAACGTTACCAACATCAAAAACAAAAGGGAAAACGGAACGGCTTCGGGAATCCTTGTAAACGGAACCGGATTGAGTCCAGAAGACCTGAATGTAATCGTAACTGACAATCACGTTTCAAATATCGAATCGGCCAACGCATCTGCCTGCGGTATTGACATAAGGGCTGCGGCGGTTTTCGACTCTTTAAAGGATTTTGACGTGTCAGAAAACGTCGCCGAAAACATCATGGCTCCTGTTGAGGTCAGGGGCATTAACATCGACATTTTTGCGCTGAACAGCACCCTGCCCACTTCACACGTCTGCGGTTTGAACATCACAAAGCTTTCCACGGGAAATTCTGAAAATGCTTCAATAACCGGAATAAGGGTTTCTGTAGTTACCATAGGACAGAATGAAAGCTCTGATACATTCATCCATGACATTAACGTCAATGACCTCAAGGCTTCAGGCCCTAATTCCAAAGTAACGGGAATTCTGGCTTCAGGAGTTGGGTGTGCAGATTTATACGTTTCAGACAATAATGTGAGCGGCATTGACTCATCCGGTTCAATCATTGGAATTTCCGGCGAATGCATAGACTACAATAACTTTGAAGGATATATGGAGGTTTCGCAAAACAACGTAACCAATCTGAATTCCCCGAAAAGCAAAGGAATCAGTGTCATGGCATTGGGAAATATCGCAATCAACAAGAATCTCCTCTATGATATTCCGGGCGAAGGAACGACCTTCATAACCGGCGTTCCCCTAAGCATCAATATGGGTGATTTCAACGTCACAATTCCTCAAAACGCAACGGTTGATGAAATTTTCGATATTATCGAATCCGTATTCAACAATACCGATTTCAAAATCAACGGAAATCTCTCAGTATTCGGCAATAATATCGAGGGAACCGGCGTTGAAACGGGCTTTGCGGCAGTAATGCAATCCACCACCATACATTACAACCGTGCCGTCAATCTGAAAAACAATGTCATTAAGGACAGCACGAAACGCTTCCTTCTGGAATCATACGGAATCGATCCGGATATTTCCACTGAAGAGCTGGCCTATCTGCTAGTAAAGTCACAGCCGGGCTCTGAAAACTACACTGAAGAGGAGCTGAGGAATATGAGTGCCCAAATAGTTCCTTTCCTCGACACAATGTTTTCCAATATGGACCGCCTGACTTCAGGAGACGTCGACGCAAGGTTCAACTGGTGGGGAACCAATTCAAGGCCTGCCGATTCAGCATTCAAAAACACCAATGGAACCATTATTTATAACCCTTGGCTTGTTCTGCGCGTGAACTCAAATCCGGCAGTTATAAACTACGGCGAATACTCAAAAATCATCGCCGACGTTTACATGGATTCATTGGGCTTTGACCATAGTCCCGACGCAGACTTGTTCTTCAGCGGACCGAGAATCACATTCTCAACGGATAAGGGAAGCTTCAATGGAGAAAAGTCAATCACCGTCAACTGGGTTAATGGGAAGGCGGTCGCCTACCTTTACGGCAATGAGTATGGCCTGGCCACCGTAACGGCATTCGATTACGATGCGGCATACACTACGGTACTTATTCTTGGAGGAGATTCTCCGGACAATTCAAAGAAGCCAATTGCCATGAAGGAAACCGGAAACCCCATAATATTACTTTTAAGTGTTCTGGCTGTTCTGTTAGGTTCCGCTGGAGCATATAGGAGAAGATAATCACTTTTTTTCCTTTACTTTTTTTGATTTTTTGCAACATTTTTAATTGATGTAAATGCCGCCTGCCGGCAAAATTTTTGTATTGTTTTAATTGCATGAAGGCTTCGTTAAATGATATTTAATTAATGTATTATGCAGTTTTATTATAGCTATTTTATAGTAAATGATATAATATTATAAAAAGAGCTTGTTTTTTTAGCATGTATCTACATCTTTCATCTAAAAATTCTTTCGGGAAATAATTTTATGCAATAAACAGTAACATTTATATTACATAATGCATAAATTAAGTTACATGATTAAGAAAAGATATGTAATTTTAATAGTATTGTTATCATTTTTCCTGATATCTCATGTATCGGCTAATGATAATGTCACACAAGTAAATTACGGCGATTTGGAATTTAAGGAATTGACTCCTTCCACTCCGCGCTATACTGGTCCAACGGTTTTTTATTTGCTTGAAGATTTCTTTTACCAGGGAGTTTATGATGAAAATAACGAAAATCTCAGCGAAGAGATTATTCTAAACTCAACAGCAACGATTGGTGATGATTCCAGGCTAAATCCAAATCTGCAGGTAAGCATAGCAAACAGGACTCTTGATGGAAACGCAACACTGATTTTAAGGGCAAATTCCACAGCACAAGGCTTTATTGTATTCTCATTTTTAGAAAATCAAACCTTTGATTTGGTAAACGGCTCATTGACTTATGATTTGAAAAATCTTGAAAAAGGCCTGTATTCATTTGATTGCTACTACAGCGGTGATGAAATATTCTCAAACGCCACCTATAAGAACATGCAATTCAAGATACCTTCCCTTTTCACACTATTGTGGCCGGAAGATGAAAATCTCGTAATGTATTACAGGAACGGATCTAGATACAACATCACCCTTCTGGATGATTTAAACAGGCCGCTGGCCAATAAGACAATTAGATTAAGAATCAATTCAAAGATATATGATAAAATCACTGATGAAAACGGAAAAGTCAGCTTGGCTCTCAATCTTAATCCTGGAAACTATACCATTGACAGTGCGTTCTACGGATTGCTTTCATTACCAGGATGCTTAAACAAATCCAACATTACAATCCTTCCAACATTAAAGGCAGATAATCTGGTTAAAATCTACAAAAACGATTCTCAGTTCTTTGTAAGTGTCATTGACGGTCAGGGAAACCCATTGAAAAATCAGACCGTACAATTCAATATCAACGGTGTGTTCTACAATCGCACAACCGATGAAAACGCAGTTGCAAAACTCAACATCAATTTGCATCCAGGAAACTACATTATAACCACTGAAAATCTCAATGACGGCTATAAGATTAGCAATAATATAACAGTTTTGCCTTCAGTATTGTCAAAGGATTTGGTTAAAATCTATAAAAACGATTCACAATTCTGGGTTCAGGCAATTGACGGTAAAGGTGAAGCATTATCCAATTGCACACTGATGATGAACATCAACGGCGTTATCTATAACAAGACCACTGATTCAAACGGAAAGGCCAAATTGAACATCAATCTGCTTCCGGGTGACTACATTATCACTGTCGTAAACACCAATGACGGCTGTACTGTAAGCAACCATATAAGGGTAACACCTTATCTCTATACCGATGATCTGGTCAAGTACTACAGGAACGCATCAAAATTCGAAGCAAAACTTGTTGACAGTTCATACAATCCGATTCCTAATCAGGTAATTACTTTTGAAGTTAACGGTGCCAAATATGAAAGAACAACAAATGCTGATGGAATAGCAGCTTTGAATATTAATTTGCCTCCGGGATACTATTACATTACATCATCAAACGGTGAATATACGGTTACCAATCTGATTAAGGTATTGAATACGATATTGATGCCGAAATCATACAATACTTTCATTGACTGGTTGGATGAAACTCCGAAAGAATATTGGGGCTCAGTTCATGGTTTGGATTATCGCGTTAAAATATTGGACGGCAACGGCAATCCCTATGCCGGTCAAAAGGTAACATTCAATGTTGACGGCAGTGATTATGAAAAAATCACCAATGCTGATGGAATCGCAGGTTTCAATAATATTCCTGTTGATAGAGACCGTCATTTAGTCAAAACATATTATAACGGTTACTTTGTCCAGCAAGAAGTTGGGATGTTGGGCTAAAATCTAAAACAGCATTGTATGAATAATTGTAGCTTATTCTACAAAATTCATACCTTTTTTTCTATTATTGCAGCTATTTTTCCGCAATATATAAAGCAGTGCGGTGTCCCGTTCTAATGGATGAAACTGGCATCAATTCATTTTCCGCTAATAAGTTCTCCATTTCCTCAAATCCGTAGATATGATAATCGCCGCTGTGTGAAAACCTCAGCATCACATTCATCACGCCCCGGATTCCCGTTGGGATATATGGATCTCCTATCAGCAGTTTTCCTCCATCCTTTAGGACACGGTGCATTTCCTCAAGAACCCGGTCAGGATGGATATAATGGTGAAATGAGGCGTTGCACACTACAATGTCAAAGCTGTCATCGTCAAAAGGAAGCATTTCGGCATCGGCAACGCTGAATTTCGCATTTCTGCACTTGCTTTTAGCTTCAATAATCATGTTTTGAGAAAAATCAACTCCATAGAGTTCGTATTTGTTTTCGGGAAGTAATGTGAAGAGGTTTCCGTTTCCACATCCCACGTCCAAAATCTTTCCGGATTCGGATTTTTCAATCTCTTCAACTAAAACGTCATACATCCCTTCGACGAATTTCCCGTCACTTGAATTGTTGTAATCACCTGCAGTTTCGTTGAAATGCTCTTTGGTTTTTTCTTTTGAATTCATTTAAAATCACTCTCCTACTTAAAATAAGTCAAATTAGATATAAATGGCTATTCTGCGATGTCTTCAAGATGCAGAAATCATTTGGTGAAGTGCGATAATTAACGATTGAAAAAATCACTTTAATTTTTCAATGGTGATGTATATCTGGGAAAATGTATATTTCATTTAATCCCAATCAACCCTCTAATGTATTAATAACGCTTTTTACAAAGTCCTTTTTCTTTTCAACATGAATGCCGTGTCCGCAGTCGAAATATTCAACGCTTATATTTTCAATAAGGTCTGTAACCAGTTTCAAATCATCGTCGCTTAGGGCGCCCTGGATAAGTCCGTCTTCAGCTATTGTGGTATTCGCCTTCATGAATAACGTCGGACACTTGATGTTTGAAAGAAGTTCTCTGTAATCTATATTGCAGTTGAAGGAGTCATTGTAGAAGTTTTCTCCGAAGTATGGATCGTAATCTTGCAGTCCGTTGAATGCCTGTAAGAATTTCTTCGGCCAGAACATGACCTTGAGGTTTTTGTCGGGATGCTTTTTCCTGTATTTAAGTGCGGATTTGCCGGTTTTGCTTCTGATTTTTTCCCTTGAACTTTCCGGGAAAAAGTTCCATGCGTACTGGTTCATAAAGTAATAATATACAAAATCTGTTTCCTCGTCCTGATTAATGAAGTTGTGGCAGCATGTGGAGAGGTCTTTGAAATTATAGTAGTTAAACCTTTTTTCTCCGCAACTTGAAAAGAGCGGAGGGTCTTCCAGTATCAGATTGCAGCAGACATCCGAAACTGAAGCGATATAAGAGGATATGAGTCCTCCTGAGGAATGGCCAAGAATGGATATCTTTTCGCTTGTCTTTGATTTGATGAATTCAATGAGGTCATTTCCCTGGCTTACGATATTGTATTTTTCCATGGTGTGTGAGCTTTTCCCGTGCCCGTAGCAGTCAACTAAAATTAAATGGAATCTTTTGGATAAGTCCTTTGCAACTTCAGAATAGCTGTTTGCATTCGTACCCTGAGCATGAATCATCAATAATATCGGATTGTCGTTATCTGATTCATAATAATTGATAATGCTGTTGTCTTGTGTTTTATATTGAAAGCTTTCAAGTTTCATAATCTGCCTCTTATCTTAATTTCTTTCTTTCCGGCATTTAACTACTTCGCAGTGTCTTTATATATTAATCTATTAATTAATTTCATTTAAAGTTATTTGTTATTATGATAGCTATTCAAACGTGAAACGGCTTGATGCGAAAAATGTTAAATACAATTTGATTCAGCAAACGGTTAAAGATTTGTTTTCCTTTTCAATGCATCTTCCAATGGAGCGCTGAACCAAAAGGAGCATGATTGCCAGCTGCACAACATCTGCCAGAATAACGCTTATGAAGATGCCGAACTCCTGTGAGTTGAATATTAACGTGGCAATCAACATGAAAACCACAAAAAGGGACACGTTAAGAAATAGGCTGAAAAGGGTATAGATGCTTTTTCCCAGTCCTATGAATGCATAGTTGCTTATTCTGATTGCCGGCTGCAAAAGAAAATTCAGGATGCTGAATACTATAATGCTTCCGATAGCATTTCTTGCATCGGCATTGTCCGTGAAATAATATACGATGTGGTGGTATGAAAAAAGATATATCACTGCGAAGGCAGCTGAAAAAATCATAATTATAATCAATGACTTTTTAAGCGTATATGCAAGGGTATTGAACCTTTTAGCGCCGGTTAAATGTGCAGTAACGATGCAGACTCCCTGTGAAACCCCCTGAATTGGCGTGAACAACAGGGTCTGGATTCTAAGAAGCACCACATATCCGAATGAAATCAGCGGATTTGAGAAAATATGGAGGGAATAGTTTATGAGAAGGCCAAAAATTGAAATGATAAAGCCATTAATGATTAGAGGAACAGCAAGCTTTATAATCTGCTTGAATATTTTAATATCATAGCTGAAATGATTCTTGTCGGCTCTTACGACTACATCGCCCCGGACGTAATAGAGATAATAAAAGAGCGCAAAAGATATCATGCAGCTTGCGGTCGTTGCCAGTCCCGCTCCGAAAATCCCGAAATTGAATTCGTAAATCAGTATCGGATCCAGTATGATGTTAATCAGGTTTGCGAAAATGACAATTAATGAGGCTCTTTTCGTATCCCCTTCACTTCCTAAAATGGCTGCAAAATAATTGGTTAGAAGGACAAAAACAATAAAAATGGATGGTATTAAAAAGTAATCACTTATCAAATCGCTGTACTGCTCCAGATGGCCCAGAATGCAGATTGGCTTGATTAGCAGAATAAACATTACTGGAATTAATACAGCCAATATAAGAATTATGATGAGGCCGTGACAGGCAATGTTGTTTGCCTTTTCGTAGTCGTTTGCCCCGAAGGAAGTTGAAATCAGGACATTGCACGATCTGCCGATTCCCTCACCTAATTTCTGGAGGATATACCATAAGCTAAGCACGTAGCCTACGGCAATTATTGCACTTTGACCTAATCCTGCAATCCAGAAAGAGTCAATCACGCTGTATAATGTTTGAAGGAACAGTATTGCGATTATCGGTATGCTTAATAGGAAAACGGATTTTAAAGGATTTTCCTGAATGTCTCTGATGTGATTCATAACTGTTAATATTTTTGGCATTAATGATAATTAATTTTTTCGTGAATTATGGAAAATTATTTAGATGATTTGAACAGATAATTTACTATTTGTGCTTGGAGATAAAATATGGAATACGTGACTTTCGATCCACAAATTCATGATGCGGAACTGATTGCGGCTTACCGATACGACGTGGATTTCAGGACTTTCGATAAGCTTTTCGATTCAAGAAAAAAGGCCGTTTCAGCCATTGCAAAAAGCCTAAAAAAGGACGAATGCATCAAGGTAATATATGATAACGGCAATATTATTGGAATGCTTATGATTTACACACAAGAAAAAAAGCCTAAAACATCGTTCAAGTCCTTAAAACTTCTAATCGTTGATATTTTGGATCATTTTGTCATCTGTGACATCAAAAAGGGAGACTTATACATCGCCGAAATTGCAATTGATGAAAGCCAGAGGTCAAAGGGCTATGGGACGAAAGTCATTAATGATGTCATTGAATACGCCCGAAAAAATGGCTATAGGAGAGTTCTTCTTGATGCTGACTTTAGAAATCCCAAAGCAAAGGCATTATATGAAAGTATGGGCTTTAAGGTCTTTAATAAAAAGTCCTTTCTGAAAAGGGGAATGTATAATATGGAACTTGTAATTTCTGAGAATTAATTTTAAAAAAAGTAATGGAAACAAAAATGTTTCCTTAAAGTTTTCTTTTGATTCCGCCAGCGCCAATAATCATTAACCCAAACAATGCAGCAACAAAGGGATTGCCCGTGGCAGGCAATTCGGTGCCTGATGAAGTATCTTTTTTGGTGAATGTTTCGTTAACTGAATCGCTTTGAGAGGTATTGCTTGGATAGCCCACAGTTGCCATATCCTGATTCTGTGACAAATCATCATCAGCACTTTCACTTGCAGCAAAAGCCCTAAGATAATATTGGCCGGAACCCTGTTTTACTGATTTGATAAACATTTCAGTATAAGAATCGGGTTTAAAATCTCCAATAATCCATGTTAATTTGTGATTGTCGAAAATGCCCTGGGATTCATAAAAACTGACACCTTCTTCGGGATCTTGTAAGAATGTTGATGTATTGAATGGATTTTCAAGGATTAAATTATCTGAACCCTCGACGGTAACCTGGGTATTATAAGCGATATCCGGTCCATTATTGTGTACCAGTATGCTCCAGACAATCTCATTTTCTGATTCAACTGGCCATATGCTCACGCTTAAATCTGCTACGGGTCTGTTTATATCGCCGCCGGAAGCTGCAGGTTGAAGAGATCCATCTCCTTCAGCGCCGAATAATTCGTCTGCAGCGGCACTTTCATCCACAGACAGTTTTTCATCACCAGATTCATTATCCGCAAGGACTTCTTCGGCATTCACAGCACCCAAAGTCAGTGATAATGCAATCAGTATCAAAAAAATTGCGAAAATTGATTTTCTATTCATTTAAATCACGTCATCTTATCTGATGGTAATACTATGATTTTATTGAAATATATATTTTCACATCAATTCTTATTAAAAAAATAGAAACATTTTAATAACATTTAATACACAATATGATATATGTCCAATCTAGTAGCTGTCGCCTTATATTATGGAGACCCTTTAGGGCCGGCAAAAGGATTTTTATCAGTAATATTTTTCATTATCGTCATTGCATTATGCTGTGCAACCGGCGATAATAAAAACAGCCAAAAAACAAATAGCAAAACCACATATAAACAGACTACGTATCGCCCGAGATATGAACCGGAAGATGAAAGCGAATACCAAAATTACGATCCGACATGGGACGATGCGTTCTTTGAAAAGTATGGTGGAGAACCTTTGTTTGACGACAATCCTTGGGATCACGAAAAGAAATAGATTTTCACCAAATAATTCAGATGTTTCAAAAGTTCATATAATGAAACTTTTATATCTTAAAATTGAAATTAAACACATATAAAAGTAAAACGAATATGATAATACAAATTAATCAAAAATAGCTTCAATTCAAAAAGTGAACAATAAATATGTGAATGATTAATAGAACATCATTTTTCATTTCTATAAAATAAATGCTTTATCTTATAAATGTTTTGCTTTTCAAGAAATAACTGGGGGATTAATAATGAATCAAAGAAATATAATATTAATATTAATTATAATAGCTATTGCATTGGGAATTGGAATAATAATTGCAAGCGGAGCATTTAACACAGTAGAATTGGTCAATCATGATTTTGGATCTTTTACAATGGATGTGCCAAAAACTGCCGCCTTTGAAAACAATCAAACGGTCGAAAATCTTGAACTGGCGAGTCAAAAACCGTTGGTAATCAAAAATATTGGAAATAACAAAGAATTAATTAACATAACCATATCCCTCAATGAAACAGCAGGACAAGATGCAAATGCTGAACATGTTGGAAACTTAACAATAGAAAACATGAATGATGGGATTTTAAAAGTAACAAAAGATGTTGGTAATGGAGTAAAAATTGAATTAATGGGAAATAACAAAGAAACATTAATAAAAATGGCAGATTCAATCAAAATAAAAGAGATAAACCAAACAAAGAATCTTACTGTAGAGCAAATAAACACAGAAGAAGTTAGTATGGTAGAACAACCGGAAACACAACAAAGAACAGCGGCTGAAATTAGCCAGGACAGTGATGTACATACAAATCCTGAAAAATCAAGTTATCTAAACGATCAAATAGAATACTGTGACTATGAAAACCATAAGGTATACTACAAAGACGGTTCAGTTGGGGGAATGCCCTACTAATAACTTAAATCCGTTAATGTTGATAATTTAGCGCATAATTTAATTTGGTATTTTTCATTGGGAAATATTGGAAACGCATCAACTTTAAATATTATTAAAACACACATTATACACAAGGTGATAACATGACTCAGATTTTTCCAGTAAAAGTAAAATGTCCAATATGTGAAAATGAGATGGAAATATATAACTTAATGTCAACAAACAGATTTGGCGCACAGGATTTGGATTTAAGGCCGCCTGAAATGATGAGAAGTACAATGAATACTTGGACTAAAGAATGCAATAACTGTGGATATGTATCACATGATTTCAAAGAAAAACCAATTATTGACAGGGAATTTCTTGAAACTGAATCATATAAAAACTGTGACGGTTTTGATTTTGAAAACAATTTGTCCAGGATATTCTACCGTGAATCTCTGATAAACAATAATGATGTTGATGCTCAATTCTATTCCCTTCTTCACTGTGCATGGGCATGTGATGATGTCAATGATGTGGATAACGCAATCGAAATAAGAAAAAAAGCCGTTGAATTAATCGATATAATGATTGACAGTGACAATAACGTGAACCTGAAGTTAACGAAAGCGGATTTGATGAGGCGAGCACTGATGTTTGAAGCAGTAATAGAGGAATATTCAAACATGGATTTAAATGAAGAATTTTTGAATGAAATCATTGAATTTCAAGTCATAAAAGCTAAAGAAAAAGATGCCGGCTGTTATACTACAGAGGATGTGCAAAAATCATAGATAACCCCTCTTTTTCATCTTTAACTTTTTAAAAAGCTTTACTATATTTAATAATCTATTTCAGTTGTTATATAAAAGTTTTTATATGGACTGTCATTTTGTCAGGGCGAAATATGATTATTTAATTAGCAAATACCTGTCTTGGGCGGTATTAATGATTTGTTTGAATTTGAAAAATGAATGTGTTGGGTATTAATTTTAGTAGTAGAAAAATATAATATAATATAATAATAGGAGGAATTTTATTATGGGTGAGAATATTCATGAGAATTGTGAAAATTATAATGGCAAGAAGGATTATTGCTTGAAATTTTTCACGGATAATGTAAGTGAGAAATATCCGAACTGCCAGGAGTATTCCGAGTTCAATGATAAGGAATTAAGCAGAAAATGGAGTAATTGAAAAAAATTAAAATATTTTTTTTTTGAATTTATCTTTGAAAACATTCGTTTCAAACTTCAATCAGGGTGTGATAACATCGATGAAAAACTTATATATGAATTATTTGGGGGAAATGAACTTTCAGAGGACTATTTAACTTTATTGGAAAATTATCAGATGACAAAAGAAGACGGAATATTAATAAGAGATGAAACAATCGAATTTGTTTCACCATTAAACAGATATGGAACTTATAAAGATTACGAAATGATGATGATGACTATTGATGAGTTTAGAAGACGATTTTCAGATAGATTTAAAAAAATTCACAACAATGAAATGGACTTAGATGTATTAAACCAGTATAAATCTGGTTTGGATACTATTAGTTCCTGTTCTGCTTTATTTTCTCATTTGTTTAATGAAAGTTGGTTTAGAATTACTCAGCAAAATCAAATATTAAATTTATCATTAAAGGATTATCCTGAAACATTACTTATTAATCAAACATCAGGAATAGTTTCGATTATAACAAATATTGATGGATTTATTTATAAAGGTGCTGTTTCCTATGATTATTCTTATTGTTTCTGTGATGGTTTAACTGACAATACTCAGGATGGTGGTAAAAAGGTTTATGAGATATTGTTGGTTAATGATTCTCAAACGGATTTAAATCATCGTTTTAATGATGACCAAAATTTTTTAGGTTTATCAGAGGATGAATGGGATGAAGTAGCACGTATTGCAGGAGGTTTTCTTATATCCTCATCTTATATTGTTCTTACAAATAGTTATTGTAATGGAGGTTTTGTTATGTTAGGTATTGGATTAGGTGTAGCAGGCTTTGTATGTAATTGTTTTGCGAATGATGTGGATCAGGAACTTTCTTTCAAAAAATTAAATAAAGCGGCTTTTGATACAGGTATGGAGTATGGTAGTGCATGGGCAAATATTCCTCTTGGGTGAGTAATTATGTTTAATTTCAATGAACCAATATCTAAAAAAAATGCTCTTTTGATATTTGTGGGCATGTGTAGCTTTTTTGCTGTTGTTATATTTTATTCTTTTAAAATAAATTTATTTTCAATTGTTTTTGAAATATCTGTGATTTTCACATTTTTAGGCGGCTTTATCTATACATTTTTTCACAATGAATTAAATGAGAAATTTCATTTTAAAAGAGAATATTTTAAGAGTTATACGACTGAGGCATTTGGTTATATTTCATTTTATGGTTCGTCAATTGCTGTTTTTTTATTTTTGTTTTTTTTATATGATATTGGAATATTTAAATCAGTTTTATATGCATTAATCTATCTGTTGCCTTTTTTAGGTGTTAGTTTGAGATTCAATGCATTTGGTGATGAAAGCAGATGGATTGGTGATAAAGAAGTAATAGGCTACAGACCTTTATATTTTCTTTGGTGTGCAATGTTTGTTGTTTTGCAGGGTTATTATTCTGCATTTCACTGTTCTTCAATAGCTGATGGTGTCATTATTTTCATCATTACAACATTAAGTTATTTGTGGATTATATTTCCGGATAAGGTTAATAAATATCTGCCATTTGACAATAGGGAACTCATTGGACTTATAATCTATTTAGGATTTATATTGGTTGTATTTTCATTGTTAATTAATCAATTTGATACAGTTACTTTTACTGGATTGATGCAAAGTTGGAGGGATTAAATATGAATGCAAAACAAATTATGGCAATAATTATTCCAATAGCAATATTCATGTTTAGAAGGTATATAAGTATTATCATAACGCTTCCTATTCTAATAATAGGTTGTATTGTCACTTATTATTTCTATACTAAATCAAAAGAGGATAAATATTTAAAAGGAGCATTGTCCTTATATGGATTGAATTTCTTTTTTATTTTCATAGGGTTTTTATTAGTCTTTTTCTTTTAAAAACTCTAATTTTTTTTACTAAAATTTAAATCTTATTTTTTTCTTATATTATATTATGTCATTATCTAAAAAGATGCTTAGAGACATTAAAATCAATAAGACACAATTCATTTCTATATTTTTAATGGCATTTCTAGGTATTTTTGCATTTTGTGGAGTCTGTGGGGAATATTATGGTCTTGAACAGACCAGTTCAGGTTTTGAATAATGCTTTTTAAAACATTCGTTTCAAACACTATGAAATTTTCCTTTAATTAGCTATTTAACACTTTTATATTTCCTCTTTTAAAAATCTTTTGAGGACATCATTTTCAATACTATCTTTTTGGGGAGGTTTCCTCAAAATCCATGAATAAAACCTTAACATCAACAGTATTTTTCATCACTTTTGATGACATGAATTATCATGCTAAAAACTCCTTATATTTCCTCACCATCGAAGATAAAATCCATTGAATTTTCCACCATCCATCAAGGTTTTAGCCAAATTTGCACTTTGTTTTCTAATCAAATCATAATAACTAACTGTTTCACCATTATATGTAATTGTCGAGTAGATTTTAGCTAATATCTTTTCTATAATAACTTTTCTTGCTTCTAATTTTATCGTATTGTTTCTTCTGTCCAAATCATCAACATCAACCTGTTTTCTATTGATTAGGCCTATCACTGTTTTATCAACAATTTGCTGTCTAAAAGGCTCTATCAAATCAAACGTTAAACTGGTCCGCCCATCCATGTCAAAATGCAGGAATCCGCAGTAGGGATCCAAGCCTTCAAGAAGGATGCTTTTTGTTATTTCGCTTGCTAGGATTGCATAAGAATAATTGAGCATTGAATTCAGCAAATCGGTGGGCTTTTTTGTTCTTGACTCAAAGCCGATTTCCGATGGAATGAAATGTTTGACTCCAGACCAGTATTCATTCGATGCTTTTCCTTCTAATCCCATTATTTTCATCCTCAAATCAGAATTATTTCCATTTAATTCCAATTGCGAAAGTTGGACTATACATTCGTCGATTTTCAATCTATGATTAAACACTCTTTTTAGTTTCTTATTCTTATTCAAAGTAATCAGTGTTGCCTTTTGATTTTTCATTTTTGAAATTATCAGTTCCTTTGATATTTCAAGACCTAATTGATTCTCGCTTAATCTGTACTGCTCTTTTTTAAGTCTCACGTTTCTCCAGTCAGGTGACTCCAGAGTGTATGTCAGCTGTCCTCGAGGATTAATGGCTATCAGTTTAATGTTGTTTTCAGCCATTAAATTCAATGCATCGAATGTAACGTATCCTTTTCCAACAAGGGTAATGTCAGTTATTTCACTTGCCTTAATGGAATCCAGGATTTCATCCTTTTCATGTAATGACAATCTGATTATCCTTTTTATGGATTGATTTGCTGTATCCGTCAATTATAAGTTTCATATTAATACACCCTGTATAAATCCTTTTTGAACTTGATTTTTCTTCCGCAGATTTCCTTTTTCAGGTAACAGCTCTGACAAATTGGAACTATCAAGACGCTGTCATTTTCCCTAATTATTTTATTGATGTTTTCCACCAACATTTCACGTTCATTATTCTCCAGTGTCCCTGCATATAATGAGCTTTGAAGCTTTCTAAGCCCAAAATGCTGAAATGCTCTTTCAATATTTTCCTGATTGCTTTTGAATTTGCACTCAAAACTAGCCATGATGTACATGTAATTAATTTAGATTAATCCTTTTTAATTAACTTTGTTTTCACTAAGTATAATAATTAAAACCTATAAAAGTATTAGTAATTATGTCCGAAAAGTTTTCACTCAAATACCTGAATAATGCCCCTGAAGGCTATGAAATTTCACAAATACAGTATACATTCGACTTTATCTATCGGGTTTACAAAAGTGACTCAAGCATTGATAAGGCAATTCGGGAAGTCGCTTATAAATACAACTTGTCTGAGGATTATCTGAGGGATTATCTCATTGAAAACAAGTATATCCTAAACAATGAAAACAAGAATGAGCTTTCAAAACAGATTAAAAAGTACAAGACAAAGGACTTAAAGAAAATCCTTAGAAATCACGGCCTTAAGACTTCAGGAAAAAGAAGAAGAATCGAAAGAAGGATTTTTGAAAACAAGCTGTTTGAAATAGACTATTACCTATCTTCAAAATCCAAGACGTTTTATAAAAACAAGAAAAGAAGGATAAGGATTTTCACTGAATACCTCTCTGAGGATTATTATTTCAATGAATTCAATGACTTTTACATGCTCAATTACAGAAAAAAGGAAGCAAATATTCCGGTTGAATTCATCAATCTCCACATCGATAAGGCAATTGAGGAAAAAAATCACGAAAGCTTCATTTCAAATAACCGCATAATGTCCGAGCATTTCTTCAAAAAGGAGAATTTCAGGCAGATGCTTGAATATGTCCTTAAGGTTTTCTGCATGAACATCAACCCGATATGGAAAATCGATGATTTGAAAGAGCATGTCGGTGTTTACATGGATGTTTATAATGATTTGGGGCTTTTAAAGGAGGAATTAAGCAAGAACATTGTGATAAACACCTTTTATCTGGTATGGGATTCCTTTGAATTTGTGAGGATAATCGTATCAAAATATGACGCCTACAGATGCCTGAACGACATTATGAATTCCAAGGATTATTCAAGAATAAATAATGATTTGGATAAACGCTTTTACCAAAACGATGATTTAAGGATTAAAAAAATCACTCAAAAAACATTATTCGATTTTTAGGGGTTGAAATATTATGAAAATTCTAATATCAAATGACGACGGGGTTTTTGCTCAGGGAATATTGGCCGCAAAGCAGGCCGTTGAGGATTTGGCCGATGTTTATGTTGTCGCTCCCGATGAGAATAACAGCAGCGTCGGACGTCGCATTTCATTATTTAAGCATTTGCAAATCAATCAGTGTAAACTGGAAGACGGAAGCTCAGCATATTCCGTTTCTGGAAGCCCTGCAGATGCCGTGATTGTCGGTGTTGATTACGTGATGGATGAAAAGCCCGATTTGGTGATAAGCGGAATTAATCAGGGTGTTAACATAAGCTGCGACATAACTTCCTCAGGAACGGTATGCGCTGCTTTTGAAGCGGTCAGCCTGGGAATTCCGGCAATAGCCGTTTCTCTTTTTATAGATCCCAAAACATCATATAAGCAGGATGAAAACGGCGAATGGTACATCGATTATGATTTCACCCTGACCAAAAAGGTTTTGCATGATTTGGTGGTGAAAATAAGGGATGAAGGATTTCCCGAAAGCGTGGATTTATTCAATTTAAACGTTCCTTCCAATTACGCATCCGAAGAGGTTATGATTACCCATCTCTCACACAAAATGCTTGACAAGCATGTCATTGACAGTACTGATGAAGAAAAAAGGGACTTGTTTAACTATCCTTTAGATGAAAATCAATCAACTGATGACCTGATTATGATTACGTCAAGTCTGGTTCAGGAATATGAAAAAGACAGTGACGGATACGCATTGTTCGTTGAAAAAAGACCGAGCTTAACTCCCCTTAAGGTAAATATGACCAGCACTGATTTGAAGGATTTCTAAAAGTGTATGTCTTTTTTAATAAATACTTATTTAATGTTTAATATTCAATGTAAAATACTAAATATCAGTTTAAATGATATATTAATATGATGAATGTTTGTGCAAAAAGCCGTGCAGACATTAAAACGGATTAAAAGTTAAAATGCAGGTGCATTCAATATGGATATAATTAAAAAATGGACCCAGTCAAGTTTCATCCTAAAGATTATTATCGGACTGATAATAGGGGCTGTTTTAGGAATTACAGTTCCCCAATGGCAATTCATAAGCCTTATTGGGGATATTTTCGTATCAGCCCTTAAAGCCATTGCTCCGATAATGGTTTTCATACTTGTGGCAGCAGCCATTTCCCGTGCAGAAACAAGCAACGGTTCGAAATTCAAAATGATTATCATACTGTTTCTATTAACTAATTTTATAGCTGCAGCCCTATCAATTATCACATGCCAGATTTATCCGGTAAGCATCCATTTATCCGCATCAAGCAATGCCACCGCTCCCGTCGGAATCGGCGATGTAATCAATGGAATGATTTTGAAAATATTTTCAAGTCCCGTTCAGGCGCTGGCTGAAGGGGAATATCTTGGAATCCTTTTCTGGTCAATGATGTTCGGTTTGGCCTTGAAGATGGTTGCAAGCGATGCGACAAAGGACATGATCAATGACATATCCGAAGCGTGCACAAAGGTTGTTGCAATAATCATCCAGTTTGCCCCAATAGGTATTATGGGTCTTGTATTCACCTCCGTTTCCCAAAGCGGATTAAGCATCTTTACCCAATACGGCCAGGCGATTTTTCTGATTGTAGTCTGCATAGCCATTGTCGGTTTTATAATCAATCCGTTAATTGCCGCCATAATATTGAGACGCAACCCTATCCACCTTGTTTTAATAGCTTACCGTGAAAGCGGAATCACGGCATTCTTTTCAAGAAGTTCAGCCGCTAACATTCCAATCAATATGCAGATATGTGAAAAAATGAGACTGGACAGGAATTTCTATTCCATAAGCATACCTTTAGGCTCAACCATCAATACAAACGGCGCTGCGGTCACCATTGCAGTCATGACTCTCATCACGTGCCATACGATGGGAATTACACTTTCGCTTCCTCTTGCAGTAATTTTGGCTTTATTGACCATGCTAGCTGCCTGCTGTGCTTCAGGCGTTATTGGAGGATCATTGCTTCTCATACCCCTTACATGCTCCCTGTTCGGCATAAGCCAGGACATTTCCATGCAGGTTGTTGCCGTAGGATTTATAATCAGCGTCATTCAGGATTCCTGTGAAACGGCAGTCAATTCAGCATCTGACGTAATATTTACCGCAGCAACGGAATATTATTATCGGGCAAAAAATTCCCTGCCGCTTGATTATCTGGGTGAATATGCGAAAAAATAAGTTATTGCAATAAATCATTTGTTTGAGATTCAATAAGCTCTGCATCATCATAATTTCTAGCAATATTAGAATACAGCAATCCCAGTGAATAATTGGCTATGCTTTCAATGATTGGAATGACAACGCAGACATATATCAGAAAACCCACATAAGGAATTGAAATCACGAATGACGTTGCAAAAGTAACCACGTTCAGCAATACTGCCATTATTATCAGCCATTTGATTATGTTGACAATGCCTATGCTTCTGATATCTCCTATTACCTTTTTGATGTTTAAGGCTTCCTTCAGGCTATTGAAGTAAGCCAGTCTGGCCTTTGCAAAGAATAAAAGGAATTCAAATATTAGATAGATGATTAAAACCAGAACCAGCACCAGTCCGACGGTCACTATAAACTCAGGTATTCTTAAGTTGTAAAGCATTTCCCTGCTTGTGGAGCCGAATGCGGTTAAGGCAAGGAAGAATACGAAAGCCGGAATGATCATGTAGACTATTCTTAAAAACATCACCCTTATGGAGTCGTATATGTTGTTTACGAGATTGAATGAGGGAAGCATTGCGGACTGATTTGAACCAAGCTTTACAATGGAGAGGAAATATCCCGGCACAAGCAGAATGAATAGGAAAAAAGCAATCACGCCAATTGCCGTAACGTAACTGTTGTCTGATATCATGCCGATTGGAATGATGGCAATCAAAATGAACAGAAGACAGATTATCGGCAGTCTTTTAATGTTTCTGAATGGATATTTGAATGAACTTGTAACTAGCTTTTTTAAATCCATAATATTCGCCTCAAGGATTTTGAATACATTTGTTTCAAACAGCAACTGATTTCTATTTAAGGATTTAATCATTGATATTTAAAAAGTTTTGGTATTCGGTGAAGAATTTGAGAAACATTGAAAGGAATATTCCATGAAATAATGAATCAAAAAAAGGGCTGGATTTAAAAAAGAGAAGAGGAGCTGACTTTTCGCTACTCTTTCATATTAATGAAAATGTTTATATACTTCCTTTTACTTAATTATACATGAAAGATTAGAAGGTAAAAACCATCCTTGGTTCAGCCTGCATGTCATTGTCACCGCTGGTGGCGACTTTCCATGGAATTCATTCCATAGGTCAATTAGTTGGCTGTAGGTTCTTCATTCTCTCATCTGATTTTAATTTTATTTAAATACTTCATATATATTCTTATTTTTTATTAAATCAATGAATTCAGAGTTTTCATGTTCTAAACTTTGAAAAACGGACCATGCTATTAAGTCTGCTGTTTGTAGTCCTTTTTCTTTAATGGAATTGGCATGATTGATATTTATTTGATAATTATTTGGATTATTAAGGCTTGATAAAAATCTCTCATTAAAAATACGTATGTCTTCATGTTTACTTTTAGATCTATCTATAATAACCGTTGTTGGAGAAGTTATAATAATTTTTTCAGATAATTTGGAAGCTAAAGTGTCATACAATAAATGGTGATTATAGAAATTTGGTATTTTGTTAAGATTTTGTTTATCAAGAAAGATTGCTAAAACTTGATATTCAATGTTATTAATTTTTTCTAATATTTTTTTGATGACATAACGATTTGTTTTGTTTCCTTTTATTTCTAAATCTCTACCAATAATATTATTGTATTTTTTTCTAGCATCTTTAATTATTCTATTAAGATTTTTAGGATTATTTACTATAATGGCTCCTATAACAAAAAATTTGGAACTGGAATATTTTTCTCCTAAATCTCCACTTTCATCAATATAAATGTATTTCATTAACACTGAGTATAATTATATTATTTAAAATGTTTTTCTGTATTGAAATTTTATATAAAAAATAAATTGACTACATTTAACCATTATACTTATATACTATAAGTAAAAAGTAGAAAAAAAGAAAAAAATACTAATCTAAGTTACATGTAAAATGTTTCGATAAAAATGCTCTTGCAAATAAATAACATTTTAATTAATTAAAATGGTATTTTATCATATAACTATCACTTTAATATATCAATCAAATTAGTATTCAAGCAAATATTCATTTTATATTATGGAAATTGGATTTCAATAGATAAGTTTAAATATTATGTATCAGTCACGACAATTCTTAGGAGTCAGAACAATTCTTAGGGCTCAGGACAATTCTTAGGAGTCACGACAATTAAGTAAACTATAAATAGGATAAAATTAATAAGAATTAGTAATTAATATCTGATTATTGTTTCGCAAATCTGAATTAAATGAATCACCACGGAATAATAATCAATGCATTAGCTGAAATATTAACCTCGCCATATATAAGTAAAACATCACATAAACGCTCTTTTATGGCTTTTGCAGTAAAAATAATCATTTTATTGTCTATTTAATATTTTTTCTGATGCATCTTTCAAATAATAAAGGACGGTGTTTGTAAATGGGTAAGGGACTGTTGGATAGCTATCTATTGGCTCAGGCATTGGGCTGGAACTGGGACTTTGGAACGATGATGTTGCTGCATTATGTTTTGCCTATTGGAATAGCTATTTTGATTTTTTCAGTTTTGTGTGCCTTGGACGATGGTATTCACTGTAATTTTAAAGTAAAAATCAGGAGAGATTAAAATGTCACAACATGTTAAATTGGAAATGGGATACTCAACTTATTTGAGGTTGAATGAAGCTGTAGAGGAAGCTGCAATGCATGCAAAAGATTTTGATGAAATTCAAGAGCGGGTTCATCTTGTAGAGTATCTTGAGGACGAATATGAAAGGGATTGCGCAAAGCAAAACAGGGATTTTCAAAACTGGCTGGCCTATGAGGATCTGTTTAAAAACAAGGAGATATATCATCACGAGTATTTCTATAAGGTTAGAAACGTTTTTGATGAATATGAAGATAATGGATTGTTGAAATGGGACATATCCGAACAGGACAAGTTTCATCTGATTTGTGAATTGATTGATGTGTTTAAAAAAGAGGATTCTGAATAAATAAAGCAAAGATAATCATGGGGTGAGTATTGTGCTATCAAAAAAAGAGGAACTTCTTAGGGATTGTTATAAGGTTAACGGCGAGGAATATTTGCGTTTGGAATATGGAAAACCAAAAGATGTTTTTAATTTTAGAATAATGAGTGTTATTGTTAAAAAGATTTTCATTCATGAAAAACTGGATAATCTCTTTCAGACTAATCCCTTTCTCTATAAGCTGGTAATGAGTTCGGCTTATTCTGAATTAATTACTAATAAGAATAAATTCGGATACCTAGGCGATTTAGATACTTTTTCATTTGATCATACTGATTCAATACAATTGCGTTCTGATGTAAGTGAGGTATCATTTCCGGACACCGTAACCGGAGTAATTACTTTTCCATACTTTCATGATTGGAAAGAGGTTGAAGAATGGATAGGGAAAGTTCCTGAAACTTTCAGTGTTTACATTATCAATCCGCTTTTGATTTTCTATTGGTTCGGGGCTGTGGGATTGTTTTTAACACCGAAATTTTGTGATGGCTATTATATTGAGTTATGCAATCGTTTCATAATCAGTTTAACTGGATATCCATTGTTTTTAATTTTCACGATGGATGATTCTGTTGAAGAGATTAACTACATCGATTTGGAATTGAGCAAGGAGGATTTTGTTTGCGAGTTATATCGGGCATGCGATGAAAGTAAATATTTATTAAAAATCTTGAATTTCTGGAAAGATAATGCGGAGGTTAGTATTCCCCATATAGAGGAATTTTATAATAAATATTTGGAGGTTCAGCCGTATAATGCTCGACGTGCCATTGATTATATTTACATGTCATCGACTAAAGCTTTTGACCTGGTTCATGAGGGCACTGGTGAAATATTGGGAACTTTCCTCAAATACTCTTTAGATGTTCCATTTAAAATCATCGACACCGAAAAAGGCGAATTTCATTTAACGGATAATCAGTTAAAGGATTTACTTGACGGCAAATACGATTTCAAACTAAGGGGCTAAAGCATGTCATATGGAAGAGCCTATTTAACAGAATACGATGAAGTATGGTGAAAAATGCCTTATTTTCATAAGGTTGATATATAATTAATTTAGATTATGTTATCAGAAAATATTATCTTTACAATAAAAAAAGTTAAAAAAATTGTTGATAAAAATCAACAATTATAATTCATCTATTCTTTTTTTTCTTTTCCTAAGTAATCTAATACGTCAGGAACGATTTCTGCTAAGGAACCGAAGTTCATGGAATCAGCGGTACCCAATAATGCTGCTGGATTTAAAGCATCGTCCATTTTGTCAATACCTTCATCCTGCATCAATGCATTTACCTGGGTTAAGGATTCAAGAGCCATCATCTGTGCAAATCCGGCAGGAGCGCCTAAGATTTGAGTTACGGTGTCTCTGTAAGCCAAAATACCTGCATAGGTAATTGCTGTTACGGCTGAACACATGTCACAAACAGGACCTACCATGTTTGCAGGCAGGGTGAATGCGGATCCTCTTGCTTTTTGACCTAAGTCCATTAAAGTGTCGATGGATGCCTGGTCTGCGAAACCTTCTGCAATGTAGACTTGTCCTTTCATTTCAGGTACAGCACCCGGGTGGTAGGAAGCTACGTTTACGTTGGTTCCTAAATCTTCAAATATCTTGTTTAATCCGGTTGTTGGAATGGTACATGCGTGAGTTACGATTGCGCCTTCCTTGATGTCGCCGGCAAAGTTTTTGATGATGTCAGGCTGCATTCCGCCTTCAGGCAACCAGGTCATTACCCAGTCAGCGTCAGCAACAGCTTCAGAATCGTCGTTGATACATTTCATGCCTAAATCTTCAGGGTGGGTGAAATGAATTGCACCTTTTGCTGGTTTAGGTACGGTTTCAGCCAATTCGTTTACTTTTGCTCTGATGTCAGGCATTACTTCTTCAGGGTTACCTGCTTTGTGGGCTGCAATTACTTCAGCGTAGTCAAAGTCATCCACTACAACGAAATCTCCGTCAAATACCGGATCAGATACAACCACTTCAGATACACCGGCCAGTTCCAATAATTCTGCACCCATTTCGATGGTGGAGTGAGTCATAGCTATGTTTTCTTTTCCGGTTGCTTCTGCAACTTCACAAGCTCTTGAGAAGTTGGTGATTCCACTTGCAGCGTGAGTTCTGTAACATCCTGCGCCTAAGATTGCCACTTTCATTCCTTTCTTTTCTTCAGCTTTTTTCTCAATTTGTTCTTCTGCTTTTTCCTCTATTTTTTCGTCAACGGTTTTAGCTATTTTCTTTTCTTCTTTTGAGAAGATTGCTTTTAATTTTTCAAGAACCATATTCTTTTCTCCGATAATTCAATGAATTTTTTTTACTAAATGATAAATTAATAACAATTATAAAATTGTTATGACATTAGTAATATTATTTATTTTATTTTTATTATTTAAATTTTTAGTTAAAATGCAGTTTTTGTTGAAAAAAATTAAATCAAAAGTGAAAATCGGTTGATTAGGTGAAGTTTTAAATTTAGAAATATTTGAAAAAAGGAGTATTGTCTAAATGCTTTAGAAGAATGATCTCCTAAAGCATTGCAATTTTAGACAATTTTACTAAACTATTATAGGAAGTTTTACCTCACTTATAGGAATATGAAAACATATTCCATGGGTTAATATTCAACTTTGCGTATATAAACTTTGCCTTTTTTAAAAAATGAAGCTTAAAGCTTTTTTTTAAAATTCAGCCATTGATTGTCCGATTTTTTAAGATGCGTCATGGGTGTCATCCATGGGTGAACGGATTTTGAGTGATGAATCAGACTGTTTTTTTAAGGGAAAAGTATAAATATTATGTATCAGTGAGGACAATTCTTAGGAGTCACGACAATTCTTAAGAGTGAGGACAATTCTTAGGAGTGAAAACAATTCTTAAGGGTCGAAACAATTCTTAGGAGTCACGACAATTGAGTAAACTTTAAATAGGATGAAATAGAAAGGAATAAGTAACTGATAATGGATTATAGCCATCATAATTCAAATCATTAACCATAACGAAAACGGGTTTGAATCCCGATTTTCCTATATAAGACACTTTACAGCAATTAAACGTTGATCAAGGGTTTGTATATTCGGAATAAGTATCTGAAAATTAAAAGTGTCTTGGCGCGTAAATAAGGTGCAACCAGCAGAAATCATGTCTAACTGAAAATACAATAAAGAATTATGGACGAAAGGTCCATTTTAGGATTTGTACCTTGTAGGATGATTATTAAAAAGTACCAGCAGCATATTTTAGCTAACTGAAAAAGCCTACGTACTTTGACAATAATCATTCGAATTTTTTTTATATATCCAAAATGGAGGTTATTAAATGTTCACTTCAATCCAAAAGGAATTAGAAAAGCAGGAAAATTATTCCATAACCGAAAACGGGGCAGTAGGATACAAATCAACCTCATCAGCGCTGGTTGATATTAATTACAAGGTCAGCAGTCTTCGCCAGTGTGAGGATAATGAAATAGTAAAGCTATTTGACGAGGCATTCAGGGAAAACAGGGAATATGCTTTGAAATGGCTCTGTTTTGCAAGAAACGTCCGTGAAGGATTGGGTGAAAGGAGACTCTTCAGGATATGCTACAAAAGACTGGCAGAACTTGATATTGACATATTCTACAAAAATTTGGATAACATATCCGAATACGGCAGATGGGACGATCTGGTATCATTAATAGGCATCGGCCATGACAGTGATAAATACATAATTGCAATCATACAAAATCAGTTGAATAAGGATTTGGCTAATTTTAAGAAAAATAAACCGATTTCGCTCCTTGCAAAATGGCTTCCAAGCGAAAATGCAAGCAGCACGCATACAAAAATAATGGCTAAAAGAGTTATAGGATTATTGGGAATGACTCCAAGAAAATATCGTTTGATGTTATCTGAGCTTCGCGCATATTCAAATGTCGTGGAAGTGCAGATGAGCAATAACGAGTGGGATAAAATCGATTACGGGAAAGTTCCGTCACTTGCAAACCTCAAATATAAACACGCCTTTTTAAAGCACGATGAAACAAGAAGGCAGGAATATTTAAATTCCGTTGAACGGGGCGAAAGCAAAATGAATATGGTTGTTGCCACTCCTGTGGACGTTGTTTCAAAGTATAATGAAGGCTGGCAAGGTATTAAAGACTTTGACCAGACTTTGGAACTGGCATGGAAGAACCTTAAAGATATTATGGTGGAAGACACGATAGTTGTTGCAGACGGAAGCGGCAGCATGACAGTGCATGTAAGCGGCAAAACAATGGCTTTAGACGTTGCAAATGCCCTTGCAATCTATACTGCCGAGCACAACAGCGGAATATACAAAAACAAGTACATTACATTTTCCAGCAGACCTCAGTTTGTGGAATTCAAGGAGTCTGACAGCTTGAAAAGCAAGCTTGAAATCGCAAGAGAACATAATGAGGTATCCAATACCAACATCGAAGCAGTATTTGATTTAATACTTAATGTAGCCATTGAAAATGACCTTGCACAGGAAGATATGATTAAAAACGTTCTTATCATTTCAGATATGGAGTTTGATGCTGCGCAAAGAGGTTGGTTTGGTGAAAGCATTCCATTGACAGAATCATTATTTGAAGTTATTGCCGGAAAATATGCTGATGCAGGTTACGCTTTGCCAAGATTAATATTCTGGAACGTAAACTCACGCACCCAAACAATACCATTAACGGAAAATGAATTGGGAGTTACGTTGGTGTCTGGATTTTCTCAAAACGTACTGAAAATGGTAATGAGCTGTAAATACGATCCGTATGAAGTTTTAATAGAAACAATAACCGGTCCGAGATATGATAAGATTAAAGTCTAATTATAGGATACTGAGATTTTTAAATCTTAAGAAGTGCATTTATTGGCTTATATTTTGGTTTTAAGTGATTTTAATGAAAAAACATAAGATTGAAAAGGCATTTAAAGATGATTTGTCTTATAAGGAAGATAAGTGTGATTCTTTTTCATTCTCATATAATCCTGACTATTTCGAGTATGAAGAGAAAATTCTTACTGATTTCAGGAATCTGGATGAGATTAAAAGAAAAGAAAATAAATGGTGACGTTGTGACCCGAATTGGTTAGGGACCAGACTGCAGATCTGGGTTATGGGGGTTCGAGTCCCTCCAACGTCTTAACTGCAGTCAAACAATATCGAAGAAAATGGATAGTAATAAACAAGAAGAACCTAAAATTGATTATGATGGCTTTCAAAGATTAACAGGACATAAATTAACTGGAAGGATAATTAGTAGTTCCAGTTATGACATTGAAAAGAAATTAATGGAAATATATGAAGAATTTGAGGAATAATAAACATTCATTTCAAGTATGGTTAATGGGGGATAGCTTATGAGTAAAAAAGCAGATAATAAAATAAGATGTGATGAGTTAACTATAGATTATATTGCCATAGCTAACTTTTTCATAGATGTTATAAATGATATTTACAAGCGTCAGCATGAGATAACTAGCTGGAAATGGGTAGAAAACCCTGTTAAGCCTTCAGAAGAATTACTCCAAAAAGCAACTAAAGATCATGATAGATGTTATTGGAGTTTTGAGAGAACTTATGATAGGGCAAGAGATGTAATTAGCTTAATTGATTTTAAAGATGAACCTGATTTCTGTACCTTCGCATTATCTACTTTAAGAAATACTCGGGCACGAATCAAAGGTTTTTTAGAAGATACCCTATTGGATTACCCGGATTATGAATTAAATAAGTATGATAATATTTTAGATGATTATTATAATGATATGGATTATTACGAAAGTGCAGTCGATAAGTATACTCATATCATGTACATTCGTACCAATGTTAATTTGGGTTTATGTTATGATATTGATCATTACTATGAGTTATTGTCTGAGAGATATTTTGATGAAGTCAGGGATGAGAATTATAGGATTCTTGATGAAATAGTTAGTTTAATTAAAAACTTGTATGGTTTTAAAGCACCGGAGGATCAATCAGGTAATTTTATCAACAATTCCCGATGGAATGATTAAAATTAATGTGATGCATATCCCAGGTGAATTAATTGAAACTGAAATAAGTAAACATATAAACACTGCAGATATTTCCAAAATGCTTGAAGCATATGAAGAGAGTGATATAATGAGTTATCTTTCTGATTGGGCTGAACAGGTTATAAATCGTGACAGGAATTGCGTCGTTTGCGGTTCAAAAAAGAATCTTGAAGCACATCATGTATTTAAGGTGAATATGTATGATGATGCTTATTTGGATTTGAACAATGGAATAACTTTGTGTCACAGTTGCCATGAGAAATATCATAGTAAATATGGTCTAGATTGCAATATTAAGAATTTGCTGAATTTTAAAAGTGAGATAAAAGACCCATCTCATGAAAAATTAATTAAGAATCACAGTAAGGTATGTAATGAGCTTGGAATTCTCAGCAAAAAGTATAATACTTTAATCAAAAAGCATGAGAGCACATGTAGTCAGAATAAGGATCTTGAAGAAAAAAACAGGAAACTGAAAAAGAAAAATAAAAAATTAAAAAGGAAAATTACTAAAGCTTACGTTAATGCATTTATGTAAAAAAATATGGGTTTTTACTATTATTTGGAGGATAATAATGAATGAATTGCAAGAGAGGTATATTAGAAATCAGATTCTGACAATGCCAATGAAAGTAACTCAAGATTTAACGAACGGGGATAAGAAATTCAATAAGCGCTCAGATTATGATAATATTATTGGCTATGTTGATAATTTTCTTAAAGGGGAAAACATTAATCGATTTCTTGTTCTTCCTGGATTGAGGGATGTTGGAAAAACAACCATGCTCTTTCAGGTGTATGAATATCTTACAAAAGAAAAAAACATAACTCCGCAAAATATTCTATATTTCGATTGCAATCGATTAAAAAAGACGGGAAAAGTAGATATCTTTGATGTGGTCAGTTATTATTCAGAAACATTTCACAATTCAATCATTGAAACATTATCTCAACCAGTATTCATTCTTATTGATGAAGCACAGCACGATAAAGAATGGGATTTCAATGGAAAATTAATATTTGATGCATCTAGAAATGTTTTCATGATTTTCAGCGGATCATCTGCATTAAAACTTTCCAATAATACTGATGCTGCAAGAAGATTATTGAACATTCCTATTTATCCTTTAACATATTCACAACATTTAAAATTAAAATATGGAAATTTTAAAAACGATATTTCGGATTCTATTATTAAAATGATTTTTGATGGCAAAACACAAAATAGTGCGGAGGTTGAAAGGAGAATGTTTAACATTTATTCGAATTTCCAAAATTTCAATGTATCAGAATGGAATCATTTCTTACAATTTGGAGGATTTCCATTATCATTTCATCAAACTGATGATGAAATAACTCAAAAAATTGTCAATATGGTGGATAATGTTGTAAAAAGCGATATGAATGATATAGAAGGTGTTAATATAGATACGCAAGATCTCGCTTTTAAAATTTTGCATTATCTTGCTTTTCAAAATCCCGGTGAGGTCTCAATAGGTTCCTTATCAAATCATTTTGATGCAAAAAAGCCATTGGTCAGTAAAATAATTAATATTCTTGAAAAAATAGAGCTGATATTTCATATTGAGCCTTTCACATCATCAGTTAAGAGAACGACAAAACCAAATGAATATTTTTTTGCAACATCCAGTTTGAAACATAATTTGATTCTTGATTTGGGCAATGCAATGCTTGAAGACAAAAGGGCATATATGGGAAAACTGCTGGAGAATTATGTGGCTTCTAGTTTTCATAATTTGGATAATAGGAGCAGTATATCCTATAAAACGTATTATGACGATAGTAAGAAAAAAAGCAGTTCGCAAAATGTTGATTTTATTGTTCAAAGGGGATTGGAAAAGCCTATTCCAATTGAAGTAAGCTGCGGCGATAAGAATCAAAGTCAAATCAAGCGGGCCATTAACAGATATAATTCCCCTCATGGAATAATTATTTCAAATACCACTGCAAATATTGTTAAAAATGACAATGTCATTTACATGCCTCCTGAAATTTTTGCTTTCATGTAGATTTTGAATATTTCATTAGAAAATATGCACTTCAAACTTTTATAGTATGTTTTATAAACATTATAGTAACTAAGAAATACTTGGATGTTTATTATATGGTTAAATTAATCCCTAATTATGAGTTTGTTGAAAATTGGTCTGAAGATCAATTGGAAGAATTTATCAATGTGCCTTCAGGTATTCCAAATGACTTAATGGATATTGTCCAAGAAGTTATTCCTAATATTAATATTCTTAGAAAATATGCTGCATTTGATCATCCCGAATTTGAAGAGTTAGATCAAGAACAAAGTATTATCCCTCGTAGATTAGTACGTGAAAACAAACTTGAGGAAGCACATGAATATGAGCTCCAATCTACTTTAAATTTTCTTGAGAAATACCCTCAGTTTAAACCTATGGTTGAAATTGAAGAGTAATTTTTTTGTCTATAATTTTGAATATTTCCTTAGAAAATATGCACTTCAAACTTTTTTTCAAATGTAAAAATTTTTAATGGATGTATTTTCCAGAACAATTTTTTGAAGTGAGATTATTATTACTCTCTCAGGAT
This sequence comes from Methanobrevibacter millerae, assembly GCF_900103415.1. Taxonomy (NCBI): domain Archaea; kingdom Methanobacteriati; phylum Methanobacteriota; class Methanobacteria; order Methanobacteriales; family Methanobacteriaceae; genus Methanobrevibacter; species Methanobrevibacter millerae. The sequence continues at coordinate 67,369 of NZ_FMXB01000004.1, read as the reverse complement.
ATTTTTATTACCAATTAAAAAATTAACGAAATCACCATTTTGAAACCGTCTGATGTATATGTCTTACCTCACTTTCAACATTTCGCCGGGAAACGAAAAATTATCCCAATTTTATATATAAAGAAAACGTATATTTTATGTAATAATATACGTTAAAAAAGAAAAGATACGAAGTCTTTATATACTAAAAAATTCAATAGTATAACAAGGGTTTGAGTAAAATATAGTGAAGGTGAAAAAGCTTATGATAGCTACCGATGAGCTAAATGATTACTTAGAAGAATATTTGGAGGAAAAACAGGAAGTAAAAAACCTTACCGAAGAAACCGTCCGAAAACAAACATTTAATATTTCAAAATTTATAGAATTTCTTGAAGATAATGGAATTGAGGAACTGACAGACTCCAATGTCAAAAAGCAGCTGCGCCAGTATCGTAGGTATTGCCTAAAAAAGCGTGAAAACAAAAGGACTACAGTCAAGACATATATGATGAACATTCTGGAATTCATAAACTCCGAAGACGTTCAGGAGGAAATCCGCCACGATACCATCAAAATGAAGGATATCATTGAGGTCAAGGCAGAAGATCCCGAAACCGCCAAGAAAAGAATCGAGAAAATCAGTCTGACGCATCCGCAGAGCAATTATTTTCTTGAAACGGTTCAATTGGAGGGTAACAAGCGTGATTACGCCATCTGCGCCACTTTTCTGGACTCAGGAATGAGGCTTAAGGAACTGGTTTTACTGAATAAGTCCGATATCCAGGTTCCGATAGATGATTCAGGCTTTTACGAATTGCCGACTGATTCTAATGATTTCATTGAGGTTTATTTAAGGGCTGAAACCACAAAGGGTGAGCTGAAAGACCGTACGACCTTTATCACCTACGATACTTTGGTTTCTATAAATGACATGATCTATGATAGAATAACGAAGCTTCGAAAGAACACTCATGACGTTTACAGGCCTGTCATTCAAAGAAAGAAAGCTTTGGAAGAAGTAAATCGTGAAGAACTGTTTTTAAATCAGAGAGGAAAGCGCATCGGAAAGCGTGCTGTTCAGGATATCATCAAGAAGTATGCCAGGTTAACCGATGAGAGGATAGCCTCTGATGCCATTGAATGTCCTGTAGATTATTCCAAAAACGTGAGCGTTCACATCCTAAGACACACTGCATTGTCTCATTACGCTGAAGTATTGACGGTTGCTGAGGTTCAGACAATTGCAGGCCATTCCAATTCACAGACAACGGATAAGTATATCCACGTTGACCGTGAGCAGATGAAACAGAAACTGAAAGTTAATAATATGCGCTTCCGCCATTAAATTTATTAATTTTCATTTCAAAATATTATATTGTGCCTGTAAATTTTATTAAATTTCATGAATTTTAATAAAAAAGAGCATTATTTGAAGAAAATGGCATATTTCAATAGCTTGATATATATGGGGCTGTTGATTTATAGCATTTTCTCAGTATTATTTGAGTATTAGTGGTAAAATATGTATGCTATATACTTTCTGTAAATATGGAAATATGTATTAATACATAAATTAGCATAATAAAACAATATGGAAATATATGCTAATACTACTAATATACATTATACTATTTATAGTAGTTATACTATCAATAGTAATTATAGCATTAATACAATTATATCTAACACTACCATTAATACCATCATATCTATCAATATATAATATGGTTTTATATACGGAAATACTATGCCGACTACTCATTTTTTACACTAACGGTTTTCACTAATAAAAAAAGCTTCAGATAAGCCTTATTTAATGTAAAACAGTTAATTTTAATCTATTTTAATTAATTAACATCCTAATAATTTGAATATTAACATTTAACAATAAACTAACATCATGCTAAATCAATGAAGCCACCAGAACTCTCATCTTTATAAATTTTTATAAAATTTAATAAATTTCATGAAAAGTTATGGTCAATTCTTTTTTTAATTCAATTTTAAAAATCAAATTTTAACTTATATATCAAAACAAAAGTTTTTATATGTTATCTGACAAAAATTATAGTAATATCAAAAATCTGATATTAATAAAAAATATGAGTGTGTTTATGCAGAGTAAAAAATTAATATTCATTTTAGGTATCTTATTAATTTTTATTTCAGTTATCGGAGCGTACGCAGCTGATAATCAGGATAAATACGGTGATTTAGCTTTTCTTTTAGAGGATAACAATGAATCTGACCTGACCGGATGCTGTTCCGTTGCCTGTCAGCTTGACGGAAACAACAGTCTTTTCGCATTCAGAAGAGATGCCGGTTTCGGCGCTGACATTTTCATTGAAAAGATAAATTGGCATGGAAAGGAAGCCATTAAACAGTATAAAACCGACGGCAAATACTTCTGTCAGGTTATAGTTACCAGTGACGGATGGACAGTCGGTTTCGGCGGACTTGACGATGGTGACGACAATGCGAAAATGGAAAACATGACCGCAGACATGATAATGAACGGTACCATATCAAACAAAACATTGTCCGAAATATCTCAAATAAAAAGTTCATACGGAAGAGGTCATGCCTTAATTAAGGCTCCTGACGGAACTTATGGGGTTGCAACAGCTGAAACCTATTACACAGGAAAATTAAACCCTGGAGATTACATATCCGTTCCGAATAAAGCAGGTTTCATCAGAACCGGCGACATTCAGATGAATTCAACGGATAAAGTAAAAATTATGAATAATCTGGAGATTACTGACGGTTATGGGCTGTACAGAAGGGATATCACAACCTTTTTATACCAGCAGGTTGAAAATGACACGTTTAAAGGAAACATAACAGACATTTTCGCTTCAAACGATGACGGATCAACCTATGGCATGTCCACAGGAGGTCTCTTTGATAATATCAATATTAATGGAACCCTAATTAAAGGGGAAGACCTTCCGATAGCTCCTTCCTACAAGAAAATCGGATCCATGAACTTCACTGCACAAGAGCAGGATGGAGACAATCCTCTGGGCTTTGTTTTCAACATAATTTTCTATCTGATTGTAATTATCTTGATAGTGATAATATTCGTTTTGGTTATCCGAACTATCAATAAAATAAGATATGCTAGAAGAAGGAAAAGACGTGGATGGTAAAATTTAACTGATTAGAAAAATTGTGCTGTCAATGGCTATTTTTTCAGCTATTGATTAATGCCATTTTTTCTTAAAACCTTATTTTTTAATCTTGATATCTACATGTATTTGTTTTTATTTATTGTTTTTTTCAACTTATTTTAAATTATTGACTTTTCGATTCATTATTTTAATTATGGATTTCATCTATTGAATTTTCATTGATGAATGGTATTGTTTTAGAATATGATTTTTTTAGTGAGGACAATTACTGCATGACAAGTCAATTCTTGGAAGTTAAAGCAATAATTAAGGGTTAAAACAATTCATAGTGGTTAAAAACTGGTTAATTTAAGTAATATCCTCAGTAGGTTCTTCCTGCATTAATTAAAATAGATAGTATTAAATACTACAAATCTTATAGGTTTCTTTTCACAAGAATTTAGGTATTAAAAGTTAGAATCTTCGGATTCTAACTTATTTATATAATCTGCTTTTATTTTTGTTTTAAACTTAAATAGAATAATCATTTCTAACGCCCAGTATATCATCATCAATCAATTCATTAATGATTTCATATACATCACCCAAGTCAAACCTTAAATCATTAGCTATTTCAGACATTAGGACTCTTTTATGTATTCTGCAGTATTCTATTATTTCCTCTTTCTTTTGATCGTATGGCAGGCTCCTTAAAGTAATCTCTTCAATGATGGGAGGATTAATATTACTATTTAAGGAATCATATTGCTTTTTCATGATAATTCCTCGATTTTTAACGTAAACAAATAATAAAGTTTAAATTTCGATATTAATATAATTTTTGGATTCTGGATGAAACAGTAAGTATCGAAACTGAAGGCATATTTGTTTCAAAAAATAATGGTGTTGAATGGATAAAAAAAGAACATGAAAGTTTAAATAAATCAAAATGTATAATTATTAAGTAGGTGGCATAAATGATTTGGATACCTAAAAAAAGAAGAGAAGAAATAAAAAAACGCATTTCAGAAGAACAAGATGCTAAATTAAGAAGAGATTTTGCTAAGACTTCTGAAAAGGTTGTTTTTAGAAAAAATTAATCTCGTAAATATCATCACCATTTTAGATTGTGTTTAAAAGTATTATAGATGCTTTTTTAATATGATAAATGATATTTGTGTGTAAAAACATCTTTTGGAAGAATAATTGTGTATTTCTTCCGAAAGCATTGTTTTTGTAAAGATTGTTGAATGTCATCACCATTAGAGTGTGTTATTAACTATTGTATTTTTGGGGAGTGGAACAAATGATGTGGGTACCTAAAAAAAGAAGAGAAGAAATTAAAAAACGTATGTGGAAAGAACAAAGGGCTAAATTTAGAGCAGATTTAGCCAAGACTTCTGAAAAGGTCGTTTTTAGAAAAAATTAATCTCGTAAATATCATCATCATTTTAGATTGTGTTTAAAAGTATTTTAGATGCTTTTTTAATATGATAAATGATATTTGTGAGTAAAAACATCTTTTAGAAGAATAATTGCGTATTTCTTCCGAAAGAATTGTTTTTTGTTAAGATTGTTGAATGTCATCACCATTAGAGTGTGTTATTAACTATTGTATTTTTGGGGAGTGAATTAAATGATTTGGATACCTAAAAAAAAGAAGAGAAGAAATTAAAAAACGTATTTCAGATGAACAAAGAGCTAAGTTTAGGGCAGATATAGCTAAAACTTCTGAAAAGGTTTTTTCTAGAAAAAATTAAGCTCGTAAAATTCATCACCATTAGTGTGTTATTAACTATTGTATTTGGGAGTGAAAGAAATGATGTGGGTTCCTAAAAAAAGAGCAGAAGAAATTAAAAAACGTATTTGGGAAGAACAAGATGCTAAATTAAGAAAAAATTTTGCTAAAGTTTCTGAAAGCGTAGTTTTTGAAGATGAACATTAATTTAAAAAAAGAAGAAAAAAATAATGAGTTTATATTCTTGTTACTTTAAGCGTATTGTACAGTAGCCTGTCCTGATAGTTTTCAATACAGAATGCAGTAACAATTCGATATAAACCATTATTCAATTTAACGTTTAATTTTGCATAACCCGTCTGGTTAATCTCACAATTGTAGCTTGCGCCGTTCACTTTAAATGTCACGTTGTATCCGGTTATCGCATTGCCATTGGCGTCAGTAACATAACGATGAATGTATCGTTTTCATTGGTTACAACTTCAATATTAACGGCCATATTGTATACTAATCAATTACTATCTTCTATAGGAACATAATGAAAAAACTTTTTTTATCATTTCAGACATAATATTATCCATGGTATTCTGTTCTGTCTGCGGCGTCGAATCGGACTCAAAAAGCAAAGTATGCAAAAACTGCAAATCAATCTTAATCAGCGAGAAGTATTTCAATATAAATGAGCTAAACAGCTTCGCCCAGATTGCAAACGACGAAAACATTGAAATCCTTAAAGCCACTCCGGTTACGGAAACAGAATATGAAATAATCCTTGAAAACATTCGCCGGATTGCTTTAAGAAACCTTGAAAGGCATGACTTAACCGCATTAAACACCATCGACAAGATTAGAGTCATTGCCTCATCATACGCTAAAATCACTTACAAGTCAAAGGGAGCCGAGTTCGGAAGCTATTCCTACAACAGAATCAGAATCGATGACAGATTGGCGGACTGCGACATAATAGCTACCCTGATTCATGAGCTGGCACATCACCTTTTAAGCGAGATTTTCGAGCAGATGCTCATGCTGATATGGGAAGTCAAAAAGACCTACGCCCTGGAGGCTTTCGTCTCATTCATACTGGGCACAAATCCGATTTACGTTTTAATAAACGAGTACTGCGCCCATACGGTTGAGGGAAGGTTCATTCCACACGGCTATCAGAAGTACGCCTCCTTCAACAGGATTCTAACCGAGGAATTCGATTTGGAAAATGACGCAGAAGTCATTGACTTTGCCCTGATGATGGGTAATTCCATTGCCGATGACATAATCCGTATTCTTGAAAATTTCATTGGTGATGATTTAAGGGATGAAATCAAGCTGGTCTATCAGCGAAACTACAACAATCCTGCGAACTATGACGAGATCCTTTTGGAAAGCGACGAGGTATATGAAACGGCCGAAAAGCTTAAGCATCTCCATATAATTCTAATCTCAGGCATCATCGCCTCCAAGGACGAGGAATCCTATGAGCTTTTAAGGCAAATCAAGAAGGATTTCATTGAAAACAATGGTTAGGAGTATTTAAGGTGAATGCTCTTTTCAACGTCTGAAATCTTTTCTCCGTTGAAAATCCTTAAAAAGTAGATTAAAGTTTCCTCAACGCCTGTGCATGGCTTCAGTTCTTTAATGTCTGCATAAGCCGAATTGAATAAATAGTTTAATTTATTGCTTGCAATTGAGTTTTCATCAAGCAGCTTCGTTAATTTATCAACTGTTTCCTCATTTATCTTGGCTTTGCAGGAATCAGGCCTTTTTTTATCTTCCGTGAAATTGTTAACATCAAGAATAAATAGTTTAAAGTTGCATTTTAACACAGAATCAATATTTCCAAGGTATTCGTGGCATTTTGAGAGGATATGCAGGATATTGTAGCATCTTGAGATTTCATAATTGGAAAGGGTAATCATGTATTGTCTTTTTAAGTACTCAGCAATAGTTTCAACGATATTTTTCTCAGAGCTTCTGCACTTATTTTCGAAAATGTCCTCATACAAGTCGACGTTAATGACCCTTTTAAGCTCGGGATGTGAATTGTAGAAAATCACGTGCCTGTTGTCGTTTATGAAATCTTCCGCCCTTTCTATGGAGTCATAGCCGTCCTCTGAGGCTTTTCTAGTTAATCTCTCCAAAGTGACGTTAAATGACCTGATTTCGCTTTCGGGAATTATGTGGCCATTGGTATGGAGATATTCAAGATAGATGACGTAGGCGAACTTGAAGTTATTGTCCGAGCAGTGTGAAATCTTTTTATCATAAAGCTTTTCCAGGTCGTTCAGTTCTTCTTCATAATCTGGCCGGCCAAGCTTTAATCCGCATTTAAAGCAGTAGGAATCGCTTTTTAAAAACATGGCTCCGCATTCGGGACAACTCTTGAGGTTATGTTCCTGGTTTATTAAAAACTTAAGGCTTCTCTCATCCGGTGATGAGGTGAGCGTGACGCTTTCGCTTTCATCGGCGATTGTGGATAGCTGGTCAACGATATAGTCCAGTTTAGGCTCGATGTCACTTGCCTCAAGGCTTGAGCGCTCAATATTGTTTTCAATCGTCTTTTGAATGTCAAATTCAAAATCGCTCTCGATTCCCGCATCCTCAAGAGTTTCCTTTATCTTATGTGAGGAATATGAATATAACTCCATTTTTTTAAACACCATTAATATATTTAAAAAGAGTTCCTTTAATAGATTGTCATTTGAAAACTCAGCACTTCAAATCCTCTTCATTCATTTTTACGTGGCATGTGCTTGTCTTTTTCCAGTAGCAGTTGTTGCATGTCCTGCAGAGAGTCTGCGTTTCCTTTCCTTCCTTCCAGTCATTCAAGAATGTAGGATTGAAGACAAACGGCCTCTGCATGGATACGAATTCAATGCTTGTGGAGTTGATTAAGTCATTGATTGAATCAGCATCATCAAGTCCCCCTCCGAGAATTACAGGGATATCAACGCTTTCAGCTATTTCATCGGTAACGTCAAATAAAATGTTTTTGTTTTCAGAATCCTTTCTGAAATATTGGGGTGAAGAGGGCTTCGTTATCTGAATGCTGTCGGCACCGATTTTTTCAAGGATTTCAGAAATTTCTAAAGCCTCATCCGATGCGTTAATCCTGCAGTTGACGTGCAGATTCGTCGTGCTTTTGATTACCTTAATGATTTCAAGAATCATTCTCAGACGGTTGAATGCGCTTCCGCCGTAATCGTCCTTTCTCCTGTTTTCTTTTGGATTGATCATTTTAGAGAAAAAGTAAGTGTTTCCCATCGTCAGCTGTATTCCGTCAAAGTCCGCAAATGAAATCTTTTTGGCCGCAACGATATAATCGGACTGAATCTGCCTTATGTCTTCCAATGTTAAATCATTGACGCTTACGCTCTGCTTGCCGTTGACGTTGCAGTCGACAAAGCCGATTTGAGCCAGAACGGGAACGTCATGTTTATGGGTTAATTCTGTAAGGTACTTGAATTCCTTGATGAAGGCAGGGCTGTTTATTGAATGGGAATAGTCGCTGAAGCGGTCATGGTCATAAAGTGAAATCAGTTCCGTTGTAATAATTCCCACATGGCTTTTTGCAAGCCTTTCATAGCGCAGAAATATTTCCGGGGAAAGCTTTCCAAGCTCCTTTTGGGATTCCCACAATCCGGTTCTCACAATCCTGCTGTTAAGCTTAAAATCTCCAAAATCGCATTTGTCGAATATGTCTTTCATGTATTTTCCTTTGTTTTTGGATGCATTAATACCTTAGGATTATGGCTTTAAACATCCAATAGGAATAACCTTAACACCATCCTTTCTTGTAACTGCATCTTTTCCGCCTGTTAAGACCGCAAGAAAAGTTGGATTATCTATTTTTTCATTTTTTTCAATTAAACTATTGATTTTAAGTAGATTTTGTGCACCGTCTTCTATTCTTTTGGTGCCCAGTTTACATTCTATTAATGCATATCTTCCATCCCTTAAATGAACAACACAATCAACTTCCAGACCGGAGTTGTCTCTGTAATATGAAACTTTTCCGCCATGTGAATTCGTATAAACGCTTAAGTCCCTAATACACAAGTTTTCAAAAATAAATCCGAAGGTTTTCAAATCTTTTTCCATTGATTCCGGATTTGCATTTAAAGCGGCTACAGCAATTGAAGGATCTATGAAAACTTTTTTATTTCCTGATCTGATTGCTGATTTGGACTTGATATTGGGTGACCAGCCCCGATTGTCTTCAATAACAAACAATCTTTTCAATGCATCAACATATGAATAATATGTTGGTCTGGAAATATCCATGAAATTTGCATTGATGTCATCAATTATGGTCTGGTCTTTTGCCATTGTGGAATTATTGCGTGCAATTGAACGCAACAGCAATCTAACTCTATCAGGGTCTCGTTTAATTCCATCAACAACAGAAACATCCGTATTGCATATATTTTCCAAATAGGAGTATGCTATGAATAGCTGCCCTTCTTCCGTTTCCTGATTTAGGGAATCAGGCCAGCCTCCACGGCATGCTGCAAAAATCAATTTATCCATTGTCAGTTGTGATTCAAAATTATTAATATTCATATCCGGATTGTCAAATAGCTCCATTATTGAAATTTGACCATTGGATTCGCCGCTTTCATATAAGGACATTGGTCTCATTAATAGCCTATGAATTCTTCCAGTTCCTGAATGAATAATGCTGTTTTCATCCACTACTGTTGAACCTGTTAAGATATATAATCCATACCCGTCACTTTCATCAACGCTGTTTCTTACGGAATCCCATAGAGCAGGGGCTACTTGCCATTCATCAATTAATCTTGGTTTGTCTCCCCTCAATAATCTTGAAGGTTCGATATCCGCCCACATCATATTGGATTGATAATTGTCTTTATCATCTAATTTCAATATGCTTTTTGCATGTTGCTGAGCAGTAGTTGTTTTACCGCACCATTTTGGGCCGATAATAAGGATTGCACCAATCATTTTAAGGTATTTTTCCAAATCATCGTCAATGACTCTTCTTAAATATTTCATTGCTTAACCTCATTTTACATTTTTTTGGTATTTTACTTTACAATTTTTCTATATTTTACTTTACATTTTTTATTATAAATATTTTACATTTTTTTGGTGTTTTGTTTTACAATTTCTTGGTGTTTTACTTTACATTTTTTTGGTGTTTTGTTTTACAATTTCTTGGTGTTTTACTTTACATTTTTTTGGTGTTTTGTTTTACAATTTCACAGGAATTAATTATCTGTGCAGCCTGCTTTGTCCCATCAATAATATTGAATGAAGCTTCAATTATTTTATATTCATAACTTGAAACATTCAATATAAATGATGCTATAATTGATATGATGCATTTAAAGATTTTTCAAAGTGACTTTAAAAGACCATATCTACATCAGCTTATGCTTTCACAGTCAAGTTGTATTCGAATACGCAAGGCTGATACTCGCCGCTTCCTTTAAACGTTATGTCGCCGTAATAATTGTTGTTTCCGCTTTCAGGAACGTTTTTAATATTTTCTATCTTGAAAATGCCATCTTTTCCAGTTGTGACATTAACGAAAGTGTTCTTGTCATCTCCTGCCTGGTGATAATAGATTGTCTGGTTTTCAACGCCTCTGCTGTAGGCATCCACCAGAAATCCCGTAACGGTTGAGTTTTCAGTCACTTCCGTATCATTGATTATGATGAAAGTGGTCACGTCATTGCTGAACTGATAGAAAAAGACTGCAAAGCAGACAACGCATATGGCAATCAGAATCAGTAAATATTTAGTTTCCATGATTGATTATTTGTCAAGTAAGGTATATAAAAGTAGTTTCGGTTAATGTCTATATTGCGGGAAAGTCCCGCAATAATTCCCTTAGACATTAATGTTTATTGTTTTCCAAAGGAGGTTTTAGCCCCCAGTTTAACAAACGAGAATTGATACCCATATCTGGCAATTACCATTGGGCACATCCTTCTATATCCCCAGAGGTGGTGTTCACCTCTATTTGTTAATTTAGATAAGCATTATATTTAAGTTTAATTATGCTGATGATTTGGTGTTTTTGAAAATCAGTTTTTGGTTAATGTCTATATTGCGGGAAAACCCGCAATAATCTTGTTAGACATTAAATCTTCTTCCACATGAGGTTTTTATCCTCTGTAATATTATTTACATTATCTTTTATTTAAATCTAATCTTTTTTTTTAAATAGGCAATTGAGTAGTGTTCCTCTAAGCAAAAAAGCCCCCGTGAAGAAATATGATTTTCTTTTTAAAGTATATCATCTTATTTTTGGCAAGGATATCTCGACCTCTTTAGATTGAGGAGGAAATGCCAATCTTTTTTCTGTAAGGTAGCCTTTTCTTGGTTCTATTGAGATAATATCTTTAATTTAAGAAGTATTTATAGCTTGTTGAGCTCACTCCTAAGAATTGTCCTCACTAATACATGATTAATAAGCTTTACGGTTAAAAAAAATAAGTCCGGTTAAAAAGGTATCAAAACCCATTTAACCTGAAACAGTTACCTTGTTTGCGGCGTTCATGCCGTTGTAGCTGGATGTTATTATGTATTCGCCGGCCATTAAGTTGATGGCTAAGCCTGCAACCCCGTTTTCATCAGTTATCTTTTCATAGAATACTCCGTTGATGTTAAAGGTCACAGTCTGGTTCGGGTAGGGATTTCCCTGGCCGTCCAGAATCGTGGCGTTGAACCTGGATCCGTCCCTGTATGACATCACCAGGTCATCGCTTTTTATAACGGACTTTACAGTAATCTTATTTGATGCTCTCAGGCCGTTGTAATCGGCGGTTATGATGTATTCGCCCGGTTCCAGATTGATGTTCATCTTGACGTAGCCCTCATCGTCAGAGTATCTTTCATAAAATACTCCGTTGATGTTGAAGGTTACCTTAACACCTGCTTTGGCGTAGCTTCCGTCATCTGCAAGTATCCTGACCTTGTACTGTGAAGCGTTTTTATAATACTTAGTCAGGTCATTGTGCTCGGCGTAATTTGTCAGTACAGTGATTTTATTTGTGTACTGCTCGCCGTTTGAAGGGTTGATTGCCGTAATCACGTACTCGCCGGGGTTTAAATTAATGTTCATCCTTGCAACGCCATTATCATTAGTAGGCCTTTTATAGAAGACTCCGTTGATGTTGAACTCAACTTCTGTGTTTTTCAAAGCTTTTCCCTGAGTGTCGATGAATGTGGCGTAGTACTGTGTGCCGTTTCTGAATATCTTGGTAATGTCGTTTCCTGAAATCGTTTTAAGAACGGTTATGCTTGCGCTGGTCTTTGCATCGCCGCATTCACACGTTACCGGATATGTTCCGCTGTTTAAGTTGATTGCCATTGATGCAACTCCGTTGGAATCCGTTGTTCTTGTATATGTCTGGCCGTTTACCGTTATATCCACGCTGATTCCAGGTATCAGCCTATTGTTTCCGTTTGTCACCGTTACGCCAAAGCGCTCAGGGCCGTGATAATACTTGGTCAGATTGCCTGCGGATAACGTGAAGTCCGTATTTGCGTCAACTATCAGAACTCCGGGCTTTACGTTGTAATTTGAAATATCGGCTGATCCTGTAACGTCATATGTTCCTTCAGCCAGGTCGCATTGATAATAGTAAGGCTCCCCATCCATGTAATAACGGATTATGGTAGTTTCCTTTGTGGTTTTAGTGTCCCTGTTTGTGAATTTAACATGGATTGTGATGCCTGATTCAAATCTTATTACATTACCGTTGTCATCCTGAAATTTACATATCTCAACTATTGAATTCGGCACTGCAAGGGTATTTGCAAAAACAAGATTTGATTTTACTCTGGATGGTGATTCCCCTTCGGATATCAGGATGTCATATTTGTTGTCTGCAGTCATTTTGTTGTTGCTTAACGTCACGCTTGATTCGGCATAGACAAAGTAATCATTTTTGTTTGAGGCAAAGTTGCAGTTTGTAATGCTTTTCGCTTCACATATGGCGGTTGCGCCGTCTGCGTTATTGTTTGTAAAGTCGCAATGGTCAATATCCACCAAGGAATCAGCCCATATTGCACCTCCGCTTCCTTCAGAGACTGTGTTTTCAACAAAATTGCAGCCTCTGATTTCATTTTTCAACTGTGAATCCATTGATCCTGACATGTATATTGCCCCGCCTGTCATTGTTGCAGAATTCCTTTCAAAATGATTGTTTGAAATCAATACTTGGGAGTAGTATCCGTAGCCGTCATCATTATACCGAACAGTTAAGGCGCCGCCGTGGTATTGGGCGGAATTGGCGATGAACCTTGATTGCGTAATTGTGCATTTGCGATAGTTTTCAGAAAAAATTGCTCCTCCGCTTCCCATAAATTCTTCTGTTCCCAACGCATGATTATTTTCAAAAACACAATTGCTTACCGTTCCTCCTTCCATAAATACGGCACCGCCTTCGTAACTTGCACGATTGTTCTGGAAATTGCAGTTGTTCAGGTTAATAACCTCTCCGTAAATTGCGCCGCCTTGGTCTGAAGCGTAATTATTGAGGAAATTACAGTTGTTTACATTAATCACCGATTCGCCGGCAGCTGAACATATCGCACCTCCTCCGGGAAGATGGTATCCTCCAGCATATCCGTTGGTATATCCTGCGACAAAAGTGATATCGTTAAAGGTATACGTTTTATCACTATTTACATCTATAAAGAATATTATTGAATGTCCTCCAGCGTCAAGGGTGTGTCCGTTCCCGTTTATGGTAATTGATTTTGTAATTACAATTCCCAAATCGGTAAATCCTGAATTGTAGGCATAATTCTTGTCTAGAGTAACTGTTGAGCCCTCCCTTGCCTGATTGATTCTGCTTTGAAGTTCACTAAATGATCCCGGAGGGTCAGCTAACGTTTCATCAGTTTCGGGTAGTTCTATAATGTCATTTGCATCATCGGATGCGGTTAATGTTTCATTCACATCATCTGCTGCCGATACGCAGCTCAATGATATCAATATAAGAAATGAAATTAGAATAATCAATCTTTTCATTAAATCACCTTGATTGATTATATGTTTTGCATGAATATTAAATGTTATTCGGTTTTTGCTTAATGTCTATATCATTTCTATTTAATTTTACTTATGTGGGGTTTGTAAGAAAAAAAGCTTTTACAAGAACGTTTCACATAAAAACAGGCTTTACGGTTAAAAAAAATAAGTGCGGTTAAAAGGGTATCCGAACCCATTTAACCTGAAATTGTTACCTTGTTTGCGGCGTTCATGCCGTTGTAGCTGGATGTTATTATGTATTCGCCGGCCATTAAGTTGATGGCTAGGCCTGCAACTCCATTTTCATCGGTTATCTTTTCATAGAATACTCCGTTGATGTTAAAGGTCACAGTCTGGTTCGGGTAGGGATTTCCCTGACCATCTAAAATTGTGGCGTTGAATCTGGATCCGTCCCTGTATGACATCACCAGATTTTCAGTTTTTATAACGGACTTTACAGTAATCTTATTTGACGCCCTTAGGCCGTTGTAATCGGCCGTTATGATGTATTCGCCCGGTTCCAGGTTTATGTTCATCTTGACGTAGCCGTCATCGTCCGAGTATCTCTCATAGAATACTCCGTTGATGTTGAATGTTACTTTAACACCCGCTTTGGCGTAGCTTGCGTCATCTGCAAGTATCCTGACCTTGTACTGTGAAGCGTTTTTATAATACTTGGTTAAATCATTGTTTTCAACAATTGAAGTTAAAACAGTAATGATATTGGTATATTGCTCGCCATTTGAAGGGTTTTTAGCCGTTATGATGTATTCGCCCGGATTCAGGTTGATGTTCATCCTTGCAACGCCTCTGTCATTTGTAGGCCTTTTGTAGAATACTCCGTTGATGTTGAACTCAACGTCGGTGTTTTTCAATGGATTTCCTTGAGTGTCAATGAATGTGGCATAATACTGGGTGCCGTTTCTGAATATTTTCACAATATTATCGCCCGAAATCGTTTTCAAAACGGTTATCGTTGCGTTTGCTTTGGCCTCGCCGCATTCACTCCTTACCGGATAGGTTCCGCTGTTCAGGTTGATTGCCATTGACGCAACACCCCTGGAATCGGTTGTTCTTGTATATGTCTGGCCGTTTACATTTATTTGAACCGGAATTCCTGCAATCAGTCTGCCCTTTGTGTTTGTTACGGTTACGCCGAAGCGTTCAGGTCCGTGATAATACTTGGTTAAATCATTGGCGGTTAACGTATAGTTGGTATCTCCGTCAACAACCAGAACGCCGTTCAGTATATGATAATTGTTAATCTCTGCACTGCCCGTTACGTCATATGTGCCTTCCTCGAGTTCGCATTTGTAGTAATAGCCTGACAGTTCACTGTCATAATATAGGGTAATGTCTTCGGTGGCTTTCGTATCCTGGTTTGTCAGTTTTACCTTTATTTCCATTTCAGGTTCAAAGACAATCTTGTTTTGTGAGTCATCCTGAAACTGGCATAACTCTATTGTCGAATTGGGCGCTACAGTCCTGTTTTCGAAAACAAGATTCAAATCAAAAGCCATTGTCTGTGTCTCAAAGCAATCGATTTTAATGTCATACCTGTTGTTTGAAGTCATCTTATTGTTCTTTAAAGTCATTTCAGGCGTTCCGTAAATGAATTCATCGCTGTTTGCAGAGCTTTTAAAGACATTTCCGCACACTGAAGCGGCACTGGAAACGACGTTTGGACCTTTATTGTCTGTGAATTCACACTTTTCAACGCTTTCAGCACCGGATATTGCTGCCCCATAGCTGTCTTTATCCGTAACGCTGTTGTCTGTGAATTTGGAATTTGAAACAGTTAATGCAGAAGAAATTGCACCTCCATTTTCTTTGGCACTGTTGGAGTTGAAAACGCAGTCATATATATCCCCGTAGCCGCAAACTGCACCGCCATAGTAATCAGCAGTATTTGCGTTGAAATTGGAGTTGAATATATTCCATGAACCGTAAACTGCACCTCCTTCCAATTCCGCATGATTGGCCGTGAAATTGCAGTCACGGATTTCAAGACGATAGCCTTCAAAGTTTCCGTAAACAGCTCCTCCCGCGTCATTTACATGATTGCCGTTGAAGCTGCAGCTGCGTATTTCACCTGTACCGTCGGAGCTGAAGCATACTGCACCTCCATTCTGCGGAGCATGATTACCCGTGAAATTGCACTTCAGGATGCTTCCATCTTCGATATATAATGCTCCGGCACCGAAGGTATCTGCGTAATTGTCACTGAATTCACAGTCCGCAATTGTTGCTTTACAGTAAAGGGCTGCCGCTCCGCTGCTTTCGGCATGGTTATTGATGAATCTTGAATTCCTTATAGTGGAAGCTGCCGGCACATCCCATTCATAGCCGCCCAATATGTAGACTGCTCCGCCCATAATTTCAGCGGAATTATCCTTGAATTCGCAGTTAACAATATTGGCGCCGTTTGAGCACTGAAATGCACCGCCCTGTTCCGCATGATTGCTTATGAAATGGGAATTGCTTACATCTGCATGATAAACGTCAAAGCCTCCGCCGCCAACCTCTGCATTGTTGTCGATGAAATAGCAGTTGTCGACTCTGATGTTTCCGTAACTCAATATGTCTCCTATGCCGATTGCGCCGCCGTGCCAGTGAGCCTGGCCGTTAACGAATCGGATATTATTGAACGTTACAAGGCTTTCCGTCTTGATATTAAATATCTGTGAGGTATGAAGGCCGTCAATGGTGTGGCCGTTACCGTTAATCGTTATTTGCTTACCGATTGAGATTCCGTATAGGGGATTAACATCATTGCTGTAGACGTAATCGTTTTCCAGATTGATCGTTGAGCCTGCAGGAGCCTGATTGATTTTTGCTTGAAGCGCTTGAAATGTTCCCGCATCAGCTGTCAATAAGTCCTGCTCATTAATTTCCAATGTTTCATTCACGTCATCCGCTGCCGATACGCAGCTCAATGATATCAACATGAGAAATGAAAGTAAAATAATTAGTCTTTTCATTGAATCACCTTGATTGATTATATGTTTTGAATGGATATTAAAGGTTATTTTTCTGATGATTGATTGAAAACTTTATGTGGTAATTAAAAAAAGTAAAGTCAATCCCCTTGAATAAAGGGGATTTTTTTAAATGTTTTTTAATGGAACGAACTTATAATCTGCTGGCAAAGGCCTAAATCATTAGAGTGTATGTGATAGTAATAAGTTCCGTCATCGGAAAATGCATAGTATCTATCGTCTAAGTAGCCTTGACGCACTGCATTGTAGAAGTCCAAAACGACCCATCCGTTATACGGTGCAATTTCCTGACCTCCATACTCGGATTTAACAGCATTTATACTGTAGCTGAGAGGTGATGATGTTGCATATTGGAAAGATACACCGGCGTGCTGGCCGTTTGTATAGTCAATAGTGTATGTATATGATGTACGGTCATCGCTTAGGCGACCTTTGACATTGCATGATTTCGGAACGCTGAAGTGGTAATTTCCCACCTCATAGTCTGACATAGGCACGACAACGTTAACTGTATTTGAACAGCTTAACCCGTTGTATGAGGCAGTAATGACGTATGATCCGCCTTCCAGATTGATGTTGAGGCTTGCCACTCCATCAGAACCGGTTACCCTTTTGTAGAATACTCCGTTGATGTTTAAGTCAACTGTCTGTCCGGAATAAGGATTTCCATGACCGTCAAGCAGTTTAACGGTGTATTTTGAGCCGTCCTTGTATTCCATGTTGACGTTGTTACCGAATAAGATGTTCAGCACTTTAATGTTGTTTGAAGCCTTCAGTCCGTTGTAGTCGGCCGTGATGATGTAGTCGCCCGGATTGAGGTTGATTCTCATCTGGACGTATCCGTTGTCATCTGAATACCTGTCGTAGAATACTCCGTTGATGTTGAAAGTGACTTTAACGCCTGCCTTTGCAATGCTTCCGTCATCTGCAAGTATCCTGATTCTGTACTGTGAATCGTTCTTGTAGTACTTGGTTAAGTCATTGTGCTCGATGATATTCGTTAAAACGGTAATCGTATTTGTGTACTGTTCACCGGTAACCGGATTTTTGGCTGTTATGACATAAGTTTGAGGATTCAGGTTGATGTTCATCCTTGCAACGCCGTTTCCATCCGTTTTTCTGGTGTAGAATACTCCGTTGATGTTGAAATTAACGTCAGTATTTCTCAATAGATTGCCCTGAGTGTCGACGAATGTTGCGTAGTACTGTGTTCCATTTTTGAATATCTTTGTAATGTCATTTCCTGAAACGGTTGGCTTGACCGTAACTTTTGATGAGACCTTTTGGCCTTCGGCTTCAACAGTTACAGGGTATTCCTTACTGTTCAGGTTGACGTTCATGCCGGCTTTTCCTGAACTGTCGGTAGTCCTTTCATAAGTCTGTCCGTTGATTGTAATTTTAACGGTTTTGCCGGATAAAGGCTCGCCGTTTTCGGTTAATGTTACCGTAAACCTTTCGGAGCCGCCGTAGTATTTGACCAGTTCAGGCGCATCTATATTGACTCCGGTTGAAGCGATAACAAAACTGACCTGTTTTGCGTTTGCTGAGTTGTAATTATTATCGCCGCTGTATGATGTCTTGACGGTGTATGAGCCGTCTTCAAGGCCGCTTAATCTTTTGGTTGCCTTTCCGTTGGTTACCGCTACAGGATTGTATTCCTCGCCGTTGATGATATATGTTACTGTTCCCGTTGCGTCTGAAGGGGAAACGGTAGTTGTCAATGTAACGACAGTGCTGCTGTCTTTAGTATATGAAGTTGTAACAGTTGGAGTTGTTTTTTCTGCCGGCGTGCCTATTGTAAATGAAATCTCTTTTGCGTTTGCTGAGTTGTAATTTTCGTCACCGCTGTATGATGTCTTGACGGTGTATGAGCCGTCTGCAAGTTTGTTTAAGGTTCTTGTTGCCTTTCCGTTTGTAACCTCTGCATTGTAATTTCTGTTGTTTACGTTAAAGGTTACGGTTCCTGATGCATCTGACGGATCAAGCTCTGCGGTCAGCGTAACGCTGTTTTGATTTTGCTCATAGCTTGCTGTAACGCTCGGTGTTGTTTTTTCTCCTGGAGTGCCGCCGACTGTAAAGCTGATTTGCTTTGCGTTTGCTGAGTTGTAGTTTTCGTCACCGCTGTATGTTGTCTTGACTGTGTATGAGCCGTCTGCAAGGTTGCTTAAGGTTTTTGTTGCCTTTCCGTTTTCAATATCCGCATCGTAGTTTTTGTTGTTTACGTTGAAGCTTACAGTTCCCGTTGCGGATGTTGCATTGAGTTCGGCAGTTAAGGTAACGGAATTTCCGTTCAGGTCATATGCTGCTGTGACTTTAGGCGTTGCTTTAAGGACAGTGATTTTTGAAGTCGTCTGCTCTCCTTCGGCCTTGACAGTTACCGGATAAACGCCTGGAGCCAGGTTAACTGACATGCTTGCCTGACCTTGGGTGTTGGTGGTTCTGTCATAGTAAACGTTGTTGATGATGATTGTAACCGTTTCTCCGCTTAACGGAACTCCATCCTCTTTCAGCGTTACGACAAATTTATCTGAATCCCTGTAGTACTTGGTCAGTTCAGGGGCATCTATGGTAATTTCTGAGGATGAGGATGTGGAAACCGTAAAGCTGATAGTCTTTGCGACGGATGCTTTGTAATTGTCGTCACCACCGTATGAAGTCTTGACGGTGTATGAGCCGTCTTCAAGGTTGCTTAAGGTTTTTGTTGCCTTTCCTTTATTTACTTTTGCGGTGTAATCATTGCCTGCGATGCTGAAGGTTACGGTTCCTGTTGCATCTGAAGGAGCAACCGTGGCTGTTAGGGTGACTGAATTTCCATTTAATGTATATGCAGCACTAAGTGTCGTTGCCGTTTTTTCGCTTGTGCTGCCGACAACCAGTTGTCCTTCATAAACGTTTATTTTGGCTACATAATCGCTTGAAAGACTTCCGGTCAGGGTGTAGGTGCCGTTATCCAAATCGCATTCATAGTAATATCCCTTATTATCCATGTCATATTCCAATTCGACTGTATCGACAAGGGTATTTCCATCATATATTTCCATTGTAACGTCATAATCATAACGGATGATGTTTCCCATATCGTCCATTACCCTTGCAATTTCTATAACATCGCCATTTTCAGCTTCATCTTTCGTAAATGCCAGGTTAACCGGAGAAAGTATTCTGTTCAAGCTTTCATACCATATGCTGTATGCATATGGAGTGTACATTGTATTGTTTTCCAGATAGAGGTAAATGCTATCGTCAGCTTCATCATAATTATAATAATCGATAATGTCTACTTCATCCTCTCCGCTTATGAAAAATGAATTGGTCAATTGCAGTATCTGCCCGGCAAAAATGCTTCCGCCATAACCTTCTGCAGTGTTGTTTTCAAATCCGGAAGCATTGATTATCATATTTGAATAAAGACCTGATATTGCTCCACCGCCTGAGTTTGCATAATTATTCAAAAATCCCGTATTGTTTATAATCAGGTAATTTTCTGAATATATTGCTCCACCCATTGTTGCAAAGTTTCCTTCAAAATAGGAGTTTAATATTCCCAGTTCATCACAGGCATAGATTGCACCACCATAACTGTATTCCTCCATATCATAAGCTCCGTTATAGTAGAATTCACAATTATATATGTAGAGTGGGCTATAAGCATAGATTGCACCGCCTTCATACTCATCAAATCCATTCGAGAATATCGTGTTCGTTATTAATACTTCGCTTTCAGAATCTACAAGGAATATTCTGCTTTCAAAATTTGCATTGATGGAATGTCCGGCACCGTCAATGACCAATCCCTTACCTATTGTAATTGAACCGCTGCCGTTATAATCTTTCTTTAAGGTAATCGTGTCTCCTTCATCGGCGTTTTCAATCAAATCTGCTAATTCGCCGAAATTTCCTCCATATTCACTTGTCAATACTTCACTTGAATCATCCAGGGTTAATGCGTCGGTTGAGTTATCCTCAGCCGCTGATGCGCATCCCATTGAAACAATGAATATTAACAAGGCTAAAATCAATATTTTCTTTTTCATTTTAAATCAAATCCTTTTATAATATTGAAAAGCCACATCTCCCTTAAATGGAGCTATAGCTGATATTGAGAGCCTGTTTCAAAAACCTATTTTTTCAAATTCTTTCGAATTTAAAGATTAATGAATAAAACCTCATCAATACATGATTTAATATTTATGAAAATTTACATATATAATTTGCTGAATCGTTTCAGTTGATTTAGATATTTTCCGGATTGGGTTAATTTCATTTGGCGTTTAAAAAATTTATTTAAATTATGTTCAATTCTAAAAAAAGTAAATGAAATCCCCTTGAATTGAAAGGGGATTTTAGCGTTTAAAACTTGATTGCATCCACAGTGCTTCTGACGAAGCTTGGGTCTGCACCGTCGAAACCGATGCATGTTTTCATAAAATCAGTAAACAGGAAATAGTCATAGATTTTTTCTACGGCTTTCCATCCGTGATATGTTCCACAATCGGTTCCGCCCTCGGATAAGATGAGATTCTTATACTCTGCAGAGGTGTGTTCGCCGTCAATGGTCAGCTTATATATGTCTCCGCGATAGTTTACGCTATATACCAGGTAATCCGTTTTGTTCTCGGTAATTTCGATGGTGGCGGATTTAGGAAGTGATATTTTTATAATTTTTAAATCATATTCAACCATACCTTCCTTTGCAACGTTGACTATATTTGAACAGCTCAATCCGTTGTAAGTTGCCGTGGCGATGTATGAAGCGGGATCAAGGTTGATGTTAAGTGCTGCAATTCCGCTTTCGTTGGTTACCTTATAATAGAATACTCCGTTGATGTTGATCTCAATTGTCTGGTTGGAGTAAGGATTGCCCTGTCCGTCAAGAAGCAGTACGGTGTATTTTGAGCCGTCCCTGTATTCCATATCAAGGTTATGGCCAAACAGGACGTTTAAAACCGTAATGTTGTTTGACGCCATCAGTCCGTTGTAGTCGGCCGTAATGATGTATTCGCCAGGGTTCAGGTTGATTTTAAGCTGGACATATCCTTCATTATCTGAGTATCTGTCGTAGAAGACTCCGTTGATGTTGAATGTGACTTTAACGCCTTCGCCTGCAATGCTTCCGTCATCTGCAAGAATCCTGATTCTGTACTGTGAATCGTTCTTGTAGTACTTTACCAGGTCATTGTTCTCGACGATATTTGTTAAAACTGTAATGAGATTAGTGTACATCTCGCCGGTTTTAGGGTTTTTAGCTGTTATAATATATTCGCCAGGATTTAAATTAATGTTCATCCTTGCAACGCCATTTTCATTGGTGTATCTGGTATAGAAAACACCGTTGATGTTGAACTCGACTCCAGTGTTGTTGGCTAAAGTTTTGCCGGTTGAGTCGACGAAAGTGGCGTAGTACTGTGTGCCGTTTCTGAATATCTTTGTTACGTTTTCACCTGAAACGGTAGCCTTAACTGTAACTGTCGTATTTACGCTCTGGCCTTCGGCAGTAACAGTTACAGGATATACTCCGCTGTTTAAGTTGACGTTCATGCGGGCTATTCCTGAACTGTCAGTAGTTCTTTCATAATCCTTTCCGTTGAGGTTGATTGTAACGGTCTTGTTGGCTAAAGGCAATCCGTCCTCGGTTAATGTAACCGTAAACCTTTCGGAGCCTCCGTAGTATTTGACTAACGGAGGAGCGTCAATGACAAGGCCCGTTGTAGAGATAGTGAAATTGACCGGGGTTGCGTTTGAAGGATAATAGCTTCCGTCACCGCTGTATAAGGCTTCAACGGTATATGTTCCGTCAGGAAGACCGCTTAACTTTTTGGTTGCCTTTCCGTCAGTTACAGTTACAGGATTGTATTCCTCGCCGTTTAAGAGATACGTTACAGTTCCGGTTGCATCAGAAGGAGTTATAGTGGTCGTTAATGTAACGACGGTGCTGCTGTCTTTAACATAAGTCGTTACAGCGCTTGAAGCGGTTCTGTTTGCGGTTGAATTGATGGTGAAGTTCACGTCTTTAGCGTTAGCGTGATTGTAGTTTTCATCACCGCGATATACGGTTTTAACCGTGTATGTTCCGTCTGCAAGGCCAGGTACAGTGTATGATGCCTTTCCGTCGTCAATTTCCGGATCGTAGTGGTCTTCTCCGATGTAGAATGATACGATTCCTGTTGCGTCACTCGGTTCGAGGGTGGCGGTTAAGGTAACGCAGTCCCCGAAGGTGTTGCAGGTCGTCGTGACGTTCGGAGTTATTTTCGGACTTGAGCCGCCGACAACGAGTTCGCCGTCAATGACCGTTACTTTCTTTGCATACTGTTTTGAGATTGTTCCGTTTATGGTGTATGTGCCGTTTTCCAAATTGCAGTAATAGTAATATCCTTCCAGAACCTCATCGTAAGTCAGATTGACTTCATCGACAAGTTCGCTTCCGTTGTATATTTTCACTGTAAAGTTCCTGTTGAAGAGAATGGCATTATCCATGTTATCGTACATGATTGCAATCTCTACGGCATCTCCCTGTTCACATTCACTATCAAAGAATTCAAGGGTAACCTGGGAGTTTATCGGGTTCCAGTTGTCATATACGATAGGATATGGGGCCAGGGAATACATGCCGTTGTTATTCAGATTAAGGTATGCGCCTTCCATTTCTTCCTTGTTGTAATAGTCAACAAACTCAACGTCATCGTTAAAGCTTATAAAGGATGAAGAGACAATGCTTAGGATATTTCCTCCCTGAACGGCACTTGCGTAAACGTCAGCGGTGTTGTTAAAAAACTGACAGTAAGCCATTTCAGTTTTCCCGTTCACACAGTGAACCGCTCCGCCTGAGTACTCCGCAGAGTTCATGTTAAATATGGTGTTTTCCATATACGTTTCGCCTCTTGTATATATTGCTCCTCCGCTGTCCGCATGGTTTATGTTAAAGGAGGTATAATCCATATAGAGAGAACCAGTGTTGTAGATTGCGCCGCCGTAATAGCCTGCATTGTACATGAATGTACAGCCGGTCAGGAAGAGTGTGCCTTTGTTTAAGATTGCGCCGCCCTGGATGTTGTCAAATCCTCCGGTAAAGTTGAGGTTGTATATGTGCACTTCACTGTTTTCGTCTATATTAAATATTCTGCTGTATTTCAATTCGTCATCACAACTTGCATTAAGAATATGACCGTTACCCTGAATAGTAATGGTCTTGTTTACAATCGCAATTTCAGTGCCGTTACCGTAATAATCGGTATCCAGTTCAATCGTTTCGTATAGCTCGGCATTATCAATAATCTCCTGAAGGTCATTGAAAGTGCCGGGATCTGCGGTCAATACTTCATCCGTGTCCTCTAAGGATAATGCGTCAGCGTCTTCTGCGGCTGATGCGCATCCGATTGAGGCGATGAAGATTAACAGTGCCAAAATCAATATTTTTTTCTTCATTTAAATCATTCCTCTTGTAATAGTGAAAAACTGCTTTCCCTTTAAAAAAATAAATGATGTGCCGTTTTAAAAACAGCACTCCTTTAAGCTTTCTTGAACGTATCTGCAATGTGTTTTAACTCATCCAAATTGTTTCCCTGGATTTCAAAGAGATTCGTTCCGGTATAGGTAGCCAGGATATATCCTCCCATTGTTGTGTTTTTGTCTTGAGAAGTAGCGTTTGTCAAGTCAATTATTGTCCAGTTTCCGTAATCTCCTCCAAGGGAAGCTCCGTTGTTGTTGACCCAGTTGCGGGCGTATTCAGCAGATGATGAAACCGCTCCTGAACCCGTCGTGATGTCAACGAGAAGGCTTTTGTTCTGGTAGCTTACGATGTATGAGTTTACGGTGTATCCGCTTCCGTCCCATGTGAAGTTGGAAATGGTAGCGTTTTCAGGCAAGTCAAGTGTGTATCCGTCGAATTTGTATGTCTGGTTGGCGACTTCTTTTTGTGCATCGCTGCCTCCTAAAAAGTCGAAAAGTCCTGCGCTGGCCACGTTAAGACAGCAGAACACTGCCAGAATGACCATCATTAAAGCAAATAGTTTTTTCATGTCCATTTTTAAAATCTCCTCTTGTTTTTATGTAAAAAAAGCGTTTATATGATTTAAAGGGTGTGACAGTTGGTGCATATGCTGCGGGTTTTGATTCACAAACGGCGGGCAATCTGGAAATTGAAAGCGTGCAGTAATTTCCCCTATTTGCGCCCCGATTAAGATTCATAAAAATAAACCTCACAAACACATAATTGAATATTTGTGGGTGTCTGCATATATAATTTACTAAATCGCTTTAGCTTTTTTTGTCTTTTGCTAAACTGCATTTAGGGTTTTGAAAAATATTGTTCGCTTTGTTTAAAACGAAAAAAAAATAAGATTGCTGTTAAGTTAACAGCATTTAAGTTTTCTTGTAGGTATCGGCAATGTTTTTAAGCAGTGCCAGATCGTCGCCTGAAATGACGATTAAATCAGATCCGGTGTGTTTGGCGAGCATGTAGCCTGAGTACGTGAAGTTCAGTCCAAGGTCCTGGAAGATTTTGACCGGAACGCCGTTAATGTCAATAACTGCCCAGTCACTGTAGTTTCCAAGGGATTTGGCGCCTGATGAAACCCAGTTGTATACGAACTCTTCAGCCGTGGTTACGATAAGGCTTCCCCTTGCCACTGAAACGCTGACTGTCGTTACGTTTTTGTTATCTCCGGTAGTCCAGTTCATGTCATAGTTGGTCTGGTTGTAGCCTGCTTCTACTGTTTTGTTTACCGTTACGTTTGCGTTTTCCGGAATTTGCAGTGTAAATCCGTCAAATTGGTAAGTCTGGTTTGCAGGTTGGCTTGGGCCCATCAGGAAGTCAAATAATCCTGCACTGGCCACGCTCATGCAGCTGAAAAGTGCCAGAACGATTACCGTTAAAGCTAATATTTTTTTGATATCCATTTTTTTAAATCTCCTTTTTTTCTATCTTTCAATTAAAAGATATGATTAAATCTATATGAACGTTTACATATATATTTTACTGATTCAATTTGATTGATTTAGCTATTTTCGGATTGGGTTAACCAATAAGTGCGTTTAAAAAATTAATCTGAAAACTGTTTAATTACGAGCTTTTTTATCTCTTCGGTGAGCATATTGTCAAACTGTTTTGGGCTCGGTGCAATGTTTCTGTAAAATTCGTCTTCTAAGGAAATGAGTTCAGGCTCTATTTTTACGTAGAGCCTGTCGCCTAAGATGTCTGAAATAATTTCAAATCCCTTTTTTATGAATTTTTCATGTGAAGCAATTCTCTCGTCTGCGGATAAGAGGTAATCAAGCATAATGCCGACTGAGATGATGTCGACAAGCTCCTCCATCGGGTAATCATAGTCCTTTAATGATTCAATTAAATCATTTAAGGTGATTTTTAAATCCCTTGACGGAGTGGAATTTATCAGTTTGTTTAAATGGGAATCAATAATTTCCAGCACATCCCTCATACAGCAAGGCGGTTACGATACAATCCGGATTAATCAATGGAATGATTAATCTCGCTTCACACTTTTTGGACTCTTTTTTCTCTTCGCTCATTTTAAAAACCTCTACTTAAGAGTCTGAATTTAACAGTTTATAAAGAAAGTCCAAGAGCGCGTGATAAGTATTCGCTAAAACCAGAAGAAGTAATATCTGTTAGTTGGCTTGTTTGCCCTTTGATATGCCTCGGCGTCAAGTTCTGCCTGTTCATTTGAAACCTGCTCCTGATATGCATCAACCGCATCGTTTAGAGATGTCAAAAAGTCCTCAGTGCTCATGGTCTGTGCCGGTGCCTTTGAAATCATCTCTTTGATATCGTCTCTCACATAGGTGTCGTTGTAGCAAATCAGAAATATCTCGTTTCCGATTGGCAGGTAAATGGTGGTGTATTCCTTGCCCTTGTAGTCGTCATGGATTACGATTGCGTCATGACCGGCAATTGAGGTCTGCTCGCTTGACTTGGCGTTAACTATATCGTCGCCGTAGTTGATTCTTAAGTTGTCCTTGTTTTCAAGGCCTAAAATCCTGAAGGTGTGTCCGCTTTCATATACGTATGATGACTCCTTTGCCGTTCCGTGCTCATAGATTGTCGGAATTTCAAAATCCGCACCGTGTATGGTCACGCTTTGAGCATAAGCTGACGGGAGAAAAATTAATAAAACGATTAAAATGAGAAATATTTTCTTCATATGGTTAAATTGTATTTACGGTGTTAATAAATCTATTGATTTGAAAAAAGATTAAAAAAAGAGGAATTATTCCTCATCTTTTGAAAAAATGGAATCTTCAACAAGGCAGCATTCGATTTCCTTTTCATCGCAGTAGTCCTTGACGCTTTTGGCCAGATCGGTGAGTTCGTCAGGGTCGAAATCGTTTTCAAAGTAATAAATGACAGGAGTCAAATCGTTTAATGCCGTGATTTCAAGATAGTCATCCACATGCATTGCCACTTTTTTGGTATTGTAAAGCTCGATATCGGCAATTATCTTATCTTTTGAAGCTTCGGTCTTGATTTCTGAGTCCTTGAAGCTTTCATTCAGGATTTTGATTCTCTCATCATCGTCCAGCGGAGCCTTTTCCAAATCCAAATCATTTAATTTGTCTTTGAACAGTTTTGCGTTGTGAAGCTTTTCCTGGATTTCTGCCAGCTGCTTTTCAAGATCATGCTCCTCTTTTAGAAGTGAGTCGATGAATGCCTCGCTTGCGTTGTTGTAGTTTTCATAGATTTCAAGGACTTCTCTTGCGCTTAGGATTGATTTGTTTTTAAAGAATTCCTTGGTATGTTCCTTTACGCGAATGCTTAATGGTTTGAGCTTTTCTTTTCTGGTCTTTTCAGGCTCGTCATCGTCAAAGGGATAGATTTCACGGCCGAACTTGTGAAGGGCACCTATCCTTTCGGCGAACATTTCCTCAAGTTCGTCAAGGGTCAAGTCATCAGGCAGATTTAATTCGAATTCGCCCGGCCTGTAGAATCCGCCGAACTTTTCGTTACCGAATCTGTATTCTCTTGGGTTTTCATCACTCATAAGTAAACCTCCTTAATGTTTACATTTTTTAATTTTGTGTACACACTATTATGTTGGAGGTTCTACTATATAAAGTTTTGTATTCATTTTTTAAAAATGTATACAATCAGTATAATTTCATCTCATTTTCCAAAGCTTTTGCTTCCTGGCGGTTCTTCTCATGCTCCTCTGCAGGTGAAAGGTCTAACGGTCTTGTAAAGTAAAGCTCCAAATCGTCTATCACTTCACAGATTGACATGTGGAGAAGTTCTTTTAATGCCAATGACTTCTGGATATCGGTTAAATCCTCTTCTGAATATATCCTGTCATGGTCATTATTGTAGTCGGATCTGATTTTATCAGGGTCTAATAGTATTTCTAAATTGTCCTTGTTGTATTTCTCATCGGTTAATGTCAGGAAATTGATTAATGATTCCTTTTCTTCTGTAAAGTCTTCGTCGGGATTGGCGATGACGTTTCTAAAATACATGTTTACGGACTGGAAAACGTCTCTTGTCTGGTGGCCTTCAAGCAGGTCATCTGAGATAATCTCAAAGCTTGAATTGATAAAGTACTTTCCGTCATCTTCTTTCGTTTTGAATAAAAGCTCGATTTCCTCTTCTCCGACAGTCTGGATTAGCGTAATGTCTTTGGAATTTTCGAACGTTTCAATATTGAATTCTGAATCTTTAAGTTTGTAATCGCAAAAACCGGAATTTAATGTCTTTTCGACTTCATTTATTTTATCCGGCGTTATTTCAGTGTAGTTTTCATCAATCATTTTAAAAATCTCTCCCTATTTGATAATGATGTCTGAGGTATGGGACTCTGCGTACTTGTCGTCACCCTTGAAATATGAATTCACCTGATATGATCCTTCGCCGACCGTCAGGTTGATTGAAGCAAAGCCGTTCTCGTCGGTCATTAACGTATATGAGTTTTCATTTATTTCAACGACGATGAACTTGTCTGCAAGCGTATTGTTGTTCTCGTCGCATAAGTAGACGACATACTCGTTTGATGCATCCAGATTCGAATCGGACTGCATCGTAAGGGCCGTCTGGGTCTTTGAATTGTTGGTTGCAATCAGCATCCCCGCAGCCACGACTAGGAGCATGCATGCGATAGCTATTAAAATCCACTTGACCGGGGATGACTTATCGGCCTCTTTTCTTTTTATGTAATTTCCGCATTTGGGACAGAAAAGCGTATCCTCGCTGAGTTCAGCCCCACAGTATTTGCAACTCTTGACCATAGTTAAATATTGGTAAATTGGCATTAAAATAGATTACCCCAAAAACTATAAATCAGATGAGAATTACAGAGATAATACTATGATATACAAATGTTTGATTTGCGGATACGTCCATGACGAGGAAGCCACAGGCATTCCTCTTGAGGATTTGGAAAGCTGTCCCGTCTGCAGGCAGGACATCTCCAACTTTGTTGAAATCAGCGAAAGCGAAGCATTAGGTGAAGTTTCAGCCGGTGAGCTTTCATACCCCAAGGAATTTGCAAAAAGCGATGAAAGCCTAAGGGCAATGGATATGATTCATGAAATGGCAGTTACCGGTGAAACTATTGTCTCCGCAATGGGAACAAAGCTCAATATGCCTAACTGGGATGACATCCTGATAATGGGCTGTCAGCTGAACCCCCATCCTCTGGAAGGCGACGTTGAGGTGAATACGCAAACCGTAATCGGCAAAAATGCCGAAAAGCCGATGGTGATTGAAACACCCGTCTATATAACACACATGTCATTCGGCGCCCTTTCAAGGGAAACAAAAATTGCCCTTGCAAAGGGAAGCGCCGCTGTTGCAACGGCACAGGCATCAGGGGAAGGAGGAATACTTCCCGCCGAAAAGGAAAATGCATACAGATACATATTCGAATACGTTCCCAATCGCTATAGCGTAACCGATGAGAACCTAAGAAGCTGCGATGCAATCGAAATCAAGATAGGCCAGGCAACAAAGCCGGGTCTTGGAGGACAGCTTCAGGGCGAAAAGGTCACCGGCGAGATTGCAGAAATCAGGGGAAAGCCTGAAGGCAAAAACATACACTCCCCCGCAACTCTTCCGGGGATTGATTCCGCAGATGACTTGAAGAATCTTGTTGATGAGCTGCGTGAAAGGTCCGGCGGAAGGCCAATCGGGTTAAAGCTTGCTGCCGGAAGAATCGAGGACGATTTGGAATACGCAATATATTCCGGAGCGGATTTCGTGACGATTGACGGGCGTGGAGGCTCAACCGGAGCAAGTCCGAAAATAGTGAATGATTCCACATCAGTTCCCACCGTTTACGCGCTTTCAAGGGCAAGAAAGTACCTTGATGAAAAGGGAAGCGAAATGGATCTGGTAATCACCGGAGGACTGAGGCTGTCATCCGACTTTGCAAAAGCCCTTGCCCTTGGTGCTGATGCCATAGCCGTCGGAACCGGCGCCCTGATTGCGGCCGCCTGCCAGCAGTACAGAATCTGCCACACCGGCCAGTGCCCTGTCGGCGTTGCAACCCAGGATGAGGAACTGCGCGAAAGGCTGAAGATTGACCATGCGGCAAAAAGAGTGGAAAACTACCTTAAAGTATCAACAGAAGAGCTTAAAACATTCGCAAGAATAACCGGACACAATGATGTACATGACTTGAACATTAATGACCTGGCAACGATAAATTCTGAAATATCCAATCATACAGATATAAAACACGTTTAAATCATCATTTCATTTTGAAACGCAAAAAAAGTATAAAGTAAAAAAAAAGGATGATAGGTGATAATGACTATGAATGACAACTAGCCATTTTTTCCATCATCCTTTTTTTAATACAGCCTGACGCAATAGAAAGAATTCTACTGCAATTAATTATATGTGGGCAAGTTATATTTATACATTTAGTATGATTTTTCCTGTTTTTCCCAGCATTTTCACTCGCTTCCGGTGTTTGTTAATTATATGCAATGATGTATCAATCTTTGGTTAATGTTGTGCATAAGCTGTTTTTTTTTTGACCATTTTTACTTTGGCTCACCGATATGACTGCATTAATAATCATAATTTGTTTTAATCGTTAATTAACTTTTTCATGGCCTTTAACTGAAACTCTCCCGGATATGATTAATTGCACATGACAACATGGTCGCTGTCTGCAAGAATCTTGACCCGCTTAAAAAGATAGTGTCTTCAGTGAAGTTCACCGATAATTCCACCGCCAATGAAACTGCCTCCAATACACCAAGTTCAAGCACAAAAGCTTTAAATACCACCCGTACCGGCAGTAATGACAAGCATGCCGGTGTAAGTGGCGAGGACTGGGCATTTCATGAAAGCCAGATGCAATATCGTGAAGAAAACCCTTACCCTGCCGAGGACGAAAGCAGATTTTAGGCAATTGATGACATGGATAACTATCAGGCTCAGATAATCTCTCAGGGTTCTGCTAATGGTTTAACTCATCATCTTTTGATAGAATAGGATTTAAAGTAGGAAAAAATCATTATCTGATTTGAAATCCTCCAGCCTGTCCTGAATGTCTTCCTGATTGAATTTTTCCAAAAGGTTAATCTGTTCCAGATATATGTCTGGAGCTTCATCGGGATGGTCCTTATAATAAAGTATCAGTTCAAGTCCGTAAACACCGCCGCAGTCTTCAATAGGGTTATAATCCCCCTTGAATCTTTTTATCGTCGGATAATCCCTGTCATAGTCAACGATTTTTTTGATTTCAATCGTAAAGGCCCACCCGTCTCCAAAGTCGTATTCATAAAAAAATCTTCTTTTCATTTTGGAAATACTCATCGATATATGTCTCATTCATATCCTTCGCTTCATTTGCCGCCACGATATCATTGGACAAATCAAGGATTTCAATGTCGCTGTCCTTAAATGTAAACGCAGATAAATGATAACCCAAAAAGCCATACGTGATTTTAATTATCCTGTCAAGCTCTTTAAATGTAATTTTTTCCGGAATTATCATGTCTCTCCACGTAATCGGCCTGAAATCGTCCAGGCGGATTTTAACGTCATAGCCTTTCATGAACATATATGTGTTTCAACGGATAATTAAATTTTTCATGCCGTTAAATTGAATTATGGTGTGATGATTCGATGAATTTTGATAATTGATTGATGAATAATTAATTGACATTTCATTTTAAATAAATGGTGCAGTGAAGTTTATAATTAACCAATGTACGGCCTATATTGAATCCCTTTCATCAATCAATTCTGCACAGATTTGGTACGGATCCTCATTATCATTGACAAGCCTGGTCATTATATTATAGACCTTTTCATGATTGATCCTATATTTGGGTATTCTGAACTCGTCAAACGCCTTATCATAGATGCCCCTTATATCGAAATCCAGATTCATGTTGGTTAGCCTGAATGAAAGGTAAAATGTTTCATTGTCATAAGCCTCATCTAGAAAGCTATGATTTTTCTTTAAAAGCCATGAATTGGTCTGGAAAATAATTCTCTGGCACAGATAATAAAGCGCACTATCATAATCCTCCTTTTTCAGGGATAAAGTGTAGTGATAATCGATATAATATAAGTAGCAGTCAGTGTCTCCTTTTCTCAAGGCGTTTGCAAGCTTTAAATTGATGTATTTGTCACAGAGTTCTTCGATTTCAAGCTCGCTGTTTTTTTCAGCGAAGAATTTGAATTCATACAAGTTGAACTTGATCAGATGGGCTGTGAAAAAAGCATAAAGTGGATGGGATTCGAGGTATTCATAGCCCTTTTCGCTTACAATCCATGAGTAATCTGCTTCATCCATCAGGATTTTTATAACGTCCTCTTTTGAGGTTTTGGGATTGATGAATGACTGTGACTGTATGATAAGCTCTTCTTTTGAGTACTTTTCGAAATATTTTGGAAACTCCTCGGGCATAATCTTGTCAAGATAGCCCCTTTCTATAGCAAAGTCAAATGAATCCGGGTCATAATCATAATTGAAGCCCCATTCCCAGGGAGTCGGGTTTTCGCTTGTGTATCTGACGATTTCACACACGTTCTTTTCAGTCCTTAAATCCAAATCCTCATTTTTGTCATACTCTGACTTTCTGATTTCTGCAACATTGAACTCGAAATCCCTTGAATCAAATCCTCTTTTAAACATTCTTAAAGCATCCCTTTAAATTCTAAGCCTTGAGCCTACCTTATATTTCCTTTCAAAGTCCATTTTCGCCAGGTCCCCTTTTGTAAGGCAGTACTCATCAAGAACATATTTTAAATTTTCATTTTCTTCAATCGCTTCAACAATTTCTTCAAAGACGAAAATGCCTCCCATATCCTCGAGGGGATTGTATTTGCCCTTATAATCAGTGATTAATGCGGTTTTATTGGTGTAGTCGATATCCTTCTGTTTGTGAACGACTATTTCCCAGTTGTCTCCGAAGTCATAGACATATAAAACCACTTCATCTTCATCGAAAACCTCTGAAATTATAACGCTTTGTGTGTCCTCATAGCCTATAGTTCTTTTGATGCTGTTCAAGTCAACTGCATCCTCGCCGGGAATTTCTCTTGGAATTTGAAATTCGTAGTTGTGATAGTCCTTAAAGCCGAAAATCTTTTGAATCAGCATATGCAACTGTTTAAAATTAATGCTTTTTGGAATTTGGACAGTTCTTGACGTTTCAATATTGCTGTATAACATCAGCCGGATTTCATAACCTGACATGATATAATGTCTTTTGGTCATTGTTTAAATAGCTATTCATCAAAGAGCGCATCAGTGTCCCAATATTTCGAATAGATAAATGAAAATCCGTCAGAGAGCGCTTCATCTTCACTATCCAAAATGACTTTAGCCATAAACTCTTTAGCCTGATTTCTGCACTCTGAACTGATTAACTGACACATTAACTTTTCCAATTTTTCACAAAGGTTCTCATAAGCGTACCACATATGCTCATAATTGTACTCATCAAGAATAAGTATTAAAACGTCACATAACTTGAATATCAAATCAAAACGCCCCGCATTAATTAATGACTGCATGTCATCATCAATAAACTTAAAGACTTCAGTTGAATTGTCCCATGAGTTTTTAAGCTTTTCGATATAGTATTCCTCATCAATGTCCTGATTTGTGAATAATCTGAATTTATTTGATAATTCGTAATCGTTTATCAGTTCGGGAATTAGAAATTCCCTTAATTCGTCTGAAGACATGCCGTCCATGACTGTGTAAATGTCCGGGTCACTTTTAAAAATCTCCGGATGATTGTCTGCGTAATATAAGACGCCTGCAAGATGCTTGCAGTTTCCTTCAAAAGGGCAGTTGCAGTACATTGATTTTATGCAGTCATTTTCAAAATTGATTCTGAGGTCATATTCATGATAGACAATTACAGTTGTATCTTTTGATGATTTCATGCCTGATTTTAACTGTTCGTAGTGGTTGTCTTTGATGCTGAATACTTTTTAATTCTATTATAGGTCTGATTTTAACTTGAGATATGATATCCTCCAGTGACATAACCCGATTTCAATCCCATTAAATTATTTCAATCCCATTAGGTCTGATTTTAACTTCCATCCAGATCATTCTTATGCTAATTTTGTATTTCAATCCCTTAATTAGGTCTGATTTATTTGACCTGATAGAAAAATATCGTCAATGTATCCGTAATTTCAATCCCATTATGTATAGATCTGATTTAACAAAGGAGATTTTTCTTAAAATCACATATTTCATTATAAATGTTTATCATTCATCTAAGAGCAATAAACCTAATTCAGAATCATATTCAACGTTAATGAAATAATTTCCATCAACCTCTTCAATTTCACCTCCCTTTTTCATTTTATAATATTGCCTTTCGCTAATTGACAGGCAATAATCCATTGCATCATAAAACTCTTTATCACGTATTTTTCCCAAGTATTCATCACGATACTTTAATGGAACCACTTCAAACGAATCGAATAGATTATAGAAATCCGTTTTTGGATTATTCCTAAAGGGAACCAGTCTGGAAATAACCCTATTGAAAGCACTTCTTACATCATCAAATAATTCCATGTCCTCATCAGAATAACTCTTGGCATAAATATCATCTAGTATTTCCTGTATTTTGCTTTCCTTTAACAGGTCAACGTTTTTTAAATGATTTAACGTTTTTTTCACAATATCCTGATTATAGACATACTTATCGTTATCTGATCCGATTGTGAATACGTTAACTGGTTTAATGATATTTTCACGCCATCCCTGACGGTTGACTCTGCCGAATCGCTGAATTAACGCATCAAAAGGAGCAGGTTCAGTATATAAAACATCATAATCAATATCTAAAGACACTTCAATGGCCTGGGTTGCAACAAGCAAATCCAAATTATCAAGTTTCTTTTCAATAACTTGCCTGTCCTTTAAAATGAATTTTGAATGCAATAATGCTGAATTTTCAACCTTTTTATCCTTAAACCATTTGAAAATTTTTTGGGATTTATCAACGGTGTTGCAGACAACCAAAACTCTTTTACCTTGATTAATGTCATTCAATATTTCTTCACAATAGTTTTCAATTGAATTATCAATGACATTAACTTCATGTCTGGTAAATGCATCCAGTTCATCATTATCAAAAGCTATGTCGTTTTCTATTGACAATTCATCTTTAAACATCATCTTTAAAAATGCGGGTAATGTGGCAGACATTATAAATACGTCAGCTTTTAATTCATCCTTTAAAAATTTGAGGCTTTCCAGTAAAAGCGCTGTTGTCCTTGCATCATAGGCATGGACCTCATCTATGATAATCAGACTGTTGGTCATTTCAGAAAGAGACATTTCAAAGCCTTTCAGGCTGAATAAATGCTTGATTATCTGAAATGGAGTTAAAATCTTATATGATCGATAAATTTTTTTCGCCAAAGCTTGAATTTCATGAACCTTGCTTCTTGAATCCTCGCTTAATGATTTGTAAATGAAATAGGATGAACTTGCATGATATATGTCTACAAGCTCTTCATTTCGCAGGAATTTGGAGAATCTGATATACATGGCATTAATGCTTGCGGTATAAGGCAGCACATAGAATATTCTTTTTGAAAAGATTTCATTCTGGTTATTGTCTGCCCATAAAAGTGAAGCTTCCGTTTTTCCACTTCCTGTAGGAGCAACTAAAAAAGCGCTGCCTTTGCTTTTTGAAGCTAAATCCTGAGTTTTTCTTAACGTATCAAAGTTAAACATTTTTCCGTTTTCAACCGCATTAAGTATTTTATATTGTCCTCCGGATGCAAGATAATCGCAGGCGTTCATAAAACCCCTTAAATAGATTCCGTAAATCCCGTTTATGACATTATCCTTATCCGAATAATCATTAATGACTTCCTCAAATGGGTCAATTAAATCATCGAAATCAATCGGATTGGGAGCATTCAATTCATAGCCCAAATATTTATTGCTTAAATCAGGCATCAGATTAAAGTAATCCCTTAATTCATCGAAATTCACTTTCAATTCATCTAATTTCTCATGAAATGATTCCAGATTCACGTTAGAAAATGTATCATATGAATTCAATTGATTGATGGTCTTGTGATGCGTTAAAATGCAAAGCCCTATTGCTTTAACGGTATCTTCAGGGTAAATGTCCTTTAAGGAATTAATAAATGAAGCGGATAAAATCTCATGGCGATATTTCCAGCTGTCATCATTGTTTAGTGAGTCCTGAAAGCCCGTTGCAGCCTTTCCGAAATCATGGAAAAACAATGAATAGAAAAGATGCTCCCAGAAGTCTGAAACGCCACATATTTCAGGAATTACTCCATATGACTCTTTTATGCTTGATAAAACCTTTAAGGTATTTTCAGTGTGCTCCATTAATGTTTCGTCCGGTTTTGCAAGTATTGTCATTTTAAAACCTCACTTCTTGTGAATCCAGATTCCCCAATCGAGTTCGTCATCGAAATAGCATTCATCCGAATATTCGAAAAACCTGTCCATTAAAATATATGGCTTTGTTCCCATTGCCTTTCGGGGAATATCCTCGGAAAAATGTGTTGGAAGAGCCTGAATCACGCCAAAGGCACCATCCGTTCCGAAAGGAAGAATGCTTTTTCCTAATTTCACATTTGTTTTCTTTTCAAGCTCAACTTCACTAATCTCTTTTATGAATGCCAAATCAGATGATCTTCCAAGCAGAACAGGATAAGCAGGCTTTTTAAAAGATTCCTTAAAGTCAAGATTATCCAGGTATAAGTATAATTTATTGTTGAAGAGGAACTCCCGCTTAATGACGTTTGATTTATTGCCGGTTAAGCCTTTCAATTCATAAATCGTTTCCAAATCAACGGATTTCGCCTCTGAGTCAAAAACGAAAGCCACGGATGTGTCTTCGGGAGTGACGATATCGCCTTTAACTGAAGACAGCAATCCGTAAATCGTGCTTAAGGGAGGGACAGGCAAAGTGGGCTGAAATCCTGATATAAAAGCAGGGTATCTAAATGATGCCGTCCATCCTTCGATTAAAACCCTTAAAAATTTCATTTAAATCAACTTAGGAATTTCTTCAGAGAATTTATCTGTCGTTTCTTTAATGGTTCCAATATGGACATTATCATTATCTTTTGCGTATTCAATGATTTTATCTTGAGTATCTTTCATGAATCCCTTTCTAAGACCAATATAAACGTCCGTTTTTAAAATGTCTGAATATTCATTTATGACTTCATCTAATGCGTCAATATCAAATACGCTTTCTTCATTTTCTTCACGAATGATATTCATAAATATGTGATTTCCACTGTCAATTGCCGCTAAAAGCAAGATTTTAGGAGTTACATCAGTCAGATGGGAAGTGTTTTTAGCACCGCCGGACAAATAAGGTAATGCATTTATAATATCCTGGGCACGTGCGATTCTCGTTTCATCGTCAAGCATCCAGCAGTCATCCTTATGGATTAAACCTTTTTCATCTGCAAGTTCAACCAGTTTCGGATGCATGTTTCTGTATCCTGACTTTTCGCTTTCACAAAAGACCCCAAGTGACGTCAAATCAATGGAAAACATTCCCTTTAACACCGTTGAATAGAATTCATGCTCATAAGGAACTGGGTCTCCTTCATGGCGAGCCATAACTCCGAAATCTGAAGTCGGATTCTGACCGACAACGGAAATCAGGGGAGAATTCTTTAAAGGTGAAATCCTTGTAACAGTTCCGCCGTCCTTTTTCTTCATCGCTCTCATATATCCAAAGACGTCATCATCAGGGTATTCGATAGGATTTGCCTTCGTAAATGCGATTTTTGATTCACGGGTGATTGGTGACATTTTCCAATCAAACCTTTCCTTTAGGGTTTCTCTTAGCCAGTATCTGAATGCCTGAGCTGAAACGTAAGGATATCTTCTCCTTCCTTTTCTTATAGTTTTCACTCTTACTATGTTGTCCGTTCTCTCCCCTGCATCGGATCCTGCATTGTTAAGGGCTGAGTGGGGAGCGTCTATTAACATTAAACCTAAAATATTCATTGACATCTAATCTTCCTCCAGTAATTCATCTTCCGTTTTGTTTTCAACGTATTTGTTTTCAATTAACCATTCATTCAGATTTTCATATATCCTAAAGAGCAGCAAGTCCTGCGTTTCTCTCCAGGTTGTATTTCCTTGGGGAAATAAACTAATAACATATTCATCAAAGGTAAAGAGCAATTCATTGTCTCCATTATTGATCTTGTTTTTTAGGATTTTTCTCAGGACGTTTCTAAAGGTATTGTAATTTGATGCCTGCTCCAGATTATTCAATGTTTTAATTCTGTCATTATTCTTAATGTAGCGGGATAATCTATCCCCAACGTCTTTTATTACTTCAATTCTCTTTTTATCCATGTTTCTAACCTCTTTCATATATGATTCGACAAGTTTCCATGTGCAGAAAGTCCTTTTGAATCTGGTCGTATAGAATGATTTCAGTATTGATTTTCCTTCAAGCAGATTGTTAAAGACGGTATTCGGATTGTTTTCATAATCCTTTTTGTTTTCAACATTCTCCCATTTCACGAATCTGTAGGCTTTTTTAACTATGAAATTCCAGTTTTTCCAGTCGTCAGGGGGAATTTCCGTTAGGAATGTGAATACAGATGTAGGAAGCGTGAATATATCAAGTTCAGGGCCCTGATTGTAGTTGGTGAAATAATAGAAGTTAAATGAAGGATTTTCACCTCTCCAGTGTCGTCCTGATTTGATAATCTGAGATATGATGTTGAATATTGCGTTTGTAGGTCTTGTAATTCCTTTATTGTAACATCCGCTAGATTCACCTGAGGAAATTTGCAAATCAATATCCTCAATTGCCTTTCTGGCCCAGAATTCCATGACTTTAGGGGAATTTGAATGCAATAAAATCATCCTGCCGCCGCAGCGATACAATGTCAATGGGAAAAACTGCATAAGAAGCGCACATGCAGGGCAGTAATCCGCACCGGGGTTTGCAAATGAGAAATAATTTGTCAATGATTTGGATCCGGTTAAAGGAACTGAATCCTTTGCGAAAACATTTTTCGCATCTCTCATGCCGCATCCCATGCAGGAACCGCTGTCCTGTACAGGTTCGATGGAATCTGTCAATTCATTTAAATTCTTTAAGTACAGCTCTCTTAAATTGGTCTTGTTTGTTGATGCGGGATTGACTAAGACGGAATTTGGAAAAATGCTGTGCATATTCCTTTTCCATGAATCTTTGGTATACAGTTTGGAGATTTCTTTTGATTCGCTTTTCAAATCTTCAACCGTGATTTCAGGGATGTCTTTTTCCAATCTTGTTTTAAGTGCGTAAATACCTGAATCAACAAAGGGATTGCCGGTTATTTTAATATCTAAACATTTAGACATTTTTACCTCCTGAAAAGTTAATAATGTCTTAATTAAATGATTTTGAATATTATAAAACTCTAATGATGATTAAAGGAAAATTGAAGTAAAGCTATTAATTTCTTCAATAAATCAATAGAGACAGTTAATAATTTTTGATTAAATAAAACTTCAAATGAAGTTTTAATGGTATATTACATATTATTTTGACTAAATAATATCGACATTTAACTATTGGTTAATGTATATGTTTAAATTTTCGGTTTGCGCTTAAATAGAAACGTTTAATAAGGTTAAAAAAGCAAAAGATTATATAACAGAAAAAATCAGAACCATTAATTCCCTTATAATCTCTCACACTATTATAAAAGCTAATTAACCATATACGTGATAACAATGAGACTTAAAATCGACCTTAAAGCAAAAAATAACTTCAAAGTACCATTTAACTATAATCATATCCTCTCATCAATAATCTACAGTAAAATCAAGGATTCAAATCTTGCAGATGAACTGCACTCTTTAAACTCCTATAAGTTCTTTAACTTTTCCCAATTGGATATTCCAAAAAGAAAAGTGGTTAATGATGGAATAATCTCAAGAAATGGCGTTATAAGTTTTTATTTATCCTCACCTGATGATTTGCTGGTGGAAAATCTGGTTAACGGCTTTGTCGATGACATGGAAGTCAGATTCGGGAGGGAGAAAATGGCCGTT
The DNA here is from genome assembly GCF_900103415.1 of Methanobrevibacter millerae. Classification (NCBI taxonomy): domain Archaea; kingdom Methanobacteriati; phylum Methanobacteriota; class Methanobacteria; order Methanobacteriales; family Methanobacteriaceae; genus Methanobrevibacter; species Methanobrevibacter millerae. The sequence goes on along the minus strand of NZ_FMXB01000004.1, from coordinate 27,011 downwards.
ACAAAGATTGAAGCTTTAAAAGCGCCGCAGTTCAGTGAAAAATCCGAATTTAAAACTTTATCTCCAATTATTGTTCGTGATACGCAAGAAATTAATGGTAAATTAAAACGTGTTGATTTGGCGCCATGCGATAAGTTTTTCAAAGGTGTTGAAGCCAATCTGGTTAAAAAATACTGCAAATATAATGGACTGGAGAGCACTGATAAGGAAATCAGTGTTTATTCAGAGATGGCTCACGTCAAAAGAAAAAGAATCATGATTCCAAAAGGCCCGAATACCACTTATCACCGAGCATACATGATGGATTTGATTTTAGAAGGGAATAAGGATTTGATTGATTTCGCATATGATGTCGGACTTGGAGAAAAAAATTCAATGGGTTTCGGCATGATATATTCCTGCTGTTAAATTGATTTATTGTGCGATAATTCCATATCTTTTGATAATAACTTTGTGAATAATTAATTGGAATTATGTTTAAATTAATGATGCATTTAAATTAATGATTAATGAATAATTTTATCTACATGAGTTTAAATTTATTTGGTTAAATCTTATGGTGTGGTTGTAGATATGTTTAATCTATTGGTTTTTAGTGGTGTTTAATCCCATTACAGGTCTGATTTTAACAATGCAGATTTAATTTATGAAATAATGATTAAATAATTTCTATCCCGTTAAGGTCTGATTATGTCACAATTCTTATTTTAATAGAATACTCTTTGCAAATTTCAATCCCTTGTAGGAGGTCTGATTAGTATGCATATTATGCAGAGTATGAGTCCTTTATAAATTAATTTCAATCCCTTGTAAGGTCTGATTTTAAAATGTGCACATTCTGTTGAATCAAGATTCACTTTGTTATTTCAATCCCATCGTTATAGATCTGATTTAATAAATGAGATTTTTTTTAAAATCCCATATTTCATTATAAAATATGTTTGTTTGCATTTATAACATTGTCGATGTAGGATAATGAATTTATTTTATATTAATCAAGAAGAATAGGCATAAATTATCAATTTTTAGAATCTTTTTGAGTATTCTTCAATTTTGTCCTGATTGTTGATTGCACCCTCAAAGCCTGTGTTTAAGATGTAATTAATTGAATAGATTAAATCTTCATCAATGAGGACTCGACAGGTTTCTAATCTGAGATCTTCGAACGATGGAGTCATGTAATCGTTTATGAATTCGTTTTTGATTTCATTTCTTAAGTTCCTGTCAATTACTGACTCCAGGATTTGAATGATTAACTTTGAATATGTGTTTCCAAAGAGTTTTGCTGCATCAATGCAGTCCTCGTTTAGCTTTGTAGTGTTTAAAATATTTTTAAATGATGAATAATCCTGAAAGCCGTACAAAGTAAATCGTGATTCTGCGCTGTGGGCACAGTACTCGTCAAGCAGCCTGAAAAAGTCATTTGAGGATAATATGTAATGGATGATTGCCTTGATTTGATTGCTTTTAGCCATTTCTAATGTTTTTGATAATATTTCTGCTAGGATGTCTGCTAATAGGAAATGTGCCAGCTCGTGGAGTAGTGTTGTAATTTGGAGGATGTCTGATTGCCTGTCATCAATTGTAATGTCACCCAAGAGGTAGTTTCCCAGTTCCTGTCCGTAGGATTTAAAATTTATGTTGGTAAAAGCCTTTGCATAGATTAATATTTTGTCTCTGACATATAAATCGTCAAAATAAATATGATTGTCCTTTAATGCTTTATCTAAAGTTTCAATTGAGCTTGCTTTGATGTTATCTGTTATCTGATCTAAATCTTCTTTGTTGAAATTAAATTCTGACAGCTTATCGATGTTTTCCTTTGTAAATATTTCTGATAATTCAACGTTTTCACTGTTGATTTCATGAGGAATTTCTATATCTTCGATATTGATTGCGTTAATGTCAACAAGCCGGACTGAGCATTTATGGCAGAAATTTTCTTGTTTGGGAAATTTGGAGTGGCATTCGGGACAGATTTTTTCCAATCTTTTCAATAATATAGGTGCTGATAATTTAGCTAAATCATATCTTTCATCACAATACTCACCCAGCATTGTTCTTTTTTCTCGAACTGGATGAATAATGCTTTCTATTAACTCTCTTTTTTCCCAATCGATAACTGATTTATTTAATAAGTCTAACATTTAGCTTCACCTTGAATAAAGTACTATTAATAAAAATTACAGACTAAATTTGATACACATAATAATTTATTATTCCTATAATCTAAATCACTTCAATGATAATAATGTGGCATGATTTTACTACCAATAGTATTAGCTGTTAATAAGTTATGTTAATTATTATTTAAAAAAATTGCTAAAAAAAGTTGCTGAAATAATGAAAATAAATGATTTTATTAGTTTATTTCATAATATCGTCTTTGAATGTAGTTATACTTTCAATTATGTGCTCTTTTTTTGATATTTTAAAATTTTATAGAATTTTTAATTATTATAAAATTTTATATTTTATTAAAACATATCATTATATAAATTAACTTTTAACATTTGTTCTGTGGTTGATATGGTTTGTGAAAATAATGATTTAAATTTTACAAATATGTCTGAAGAAATAGAAGAACTTCGAAAAAAACTCTTAGATATGACTTTAAATAATCACTTACTTAATATTAGAGTCTTAAAAAGAACAATTCCTATTGTAGATGAGAGTATCGTTGAAGTATTTAAAATTTTAGTTTTAAATGAAAAAAGTATGGAATTTTTACCTAAAAAAGATGATGATGAAGAACCTTTGGATGAATTAAGTGAAGAAGATGATGATTTAGCGGAAATGGAGAATATATGGACGATGGTTAAAACAGACTCCCATAAAGATAATAAATATACAGATAATTATTTACAGACGGATTTAACAGAAAAAAATCTTCAAAAAAAATTATTTGATCTATTTCAGCACTATAAAACTTCTATGACAGAACAGGGTTTCAATAATGTTTATTTAGCTTTAGGTTTCTTAGAATGGAATGATAAAGAATCTCAAGAAAAACCGTATAAAGCACCTTTAATATTAATTCCTGTAGAAATAACAAGGAATTCCGTAGGATCTCCTTTTAAAATTAAATGGAGTCAGTCAGATATTGTTGCTAATATTTCATTGCAAAATAAACTTAAAGAACAAAATGTTGATTTTCCTATTTTTGAGTTTTTAGAAAATGAAGAAGACTTATGTAATTATTTTTCTCAAGTAAAAGAGGCAATTTCAAACAAATCTGATTGGAATGTAAGTGCTGAAATTTATTTAAGTACATTTAGTTTTAGAAAAATTGTAATGTATAAGGATATTGATTTAAAAAATTGGTCTAAGGAATCTAAGAATTATTTAAATAAATTGTTATTTAATCCAGAATCAAGAACTTTAGAACCATATGGTGATTTTGAATTAGATAAAATTGCTTCTAAAGATTTATATCAAGTTTTAGATGCGGATTCTTCTCAAATGGAAGTTATTGAGGATGTGAAGAAATCTAATAATATAGTAGTTGAAGGACCCCCGGGCACTGGAAAATCACAAACAATTGTTAATATAATTGCTGAATTAATGGCAAACGGTAAGTCTGTTCTTTTTGTCAGTGAAAAAATGGCAGCATTAGAAGTAGTAAAACGAAGATTAGATGCTGTTAATTTAGGTAGTGCTTGTTTAGAGTTACATAGTAATAAATCTAATAAACGTGCGGTTTTAGATGAAATAGATAAAACTTTAAATGATAATTCATATTATAATAATAAATCTGAAGATTTTAAAGATTTGGATGATTTAAAAGAAGAGTTAAATGATTATATCTGTTCGCTTTATGAAAGTTATGGAAATACAGATTTTTATCCTTATAAATTATTTGGGATAAAAGAAAGAGAACAACAATTATTGGAGGAAAAAAATCAGGAAATACTCTATTTTGATATTGAAAATTTAACAAATTTCAATCAGATTCAACAAAAAGATACATTAAAGGAATTATCTAGTATTAGTAATATTTATGAGTTAGTAGCTCCGGTTAGTAAAAATCCCTGGAAAAACATTCTCCCTATAGATTTTACACCCAATAAGCTAGAAATTGTTAAATCTGATTTAAATAAGATTACTTCTAATTTAGGCACATTTATTGATTATTCGGATTCATTAAGTTCTTTGGTTAATTGTTCTAATCCAAATGATTTAAATAAATTCGATGCATTTTTATTTAATTTAAATGTTATTCGTCCGGGATTATCTGTTATCGAAGATGAAAATTATTTACTAGGTTTGATAGAAAAAATTGAAAAATATCAAAATAAACTAAATTCAATAGACTTAAATGATAAGTTTTCTGAAGAATTGATCTCTAAATTTAAAATAATAAATGCGGATTTAATTCGGCTGACAGCTATTTTAGATGATATTTCTTTAAATCTTAATTGTTCTAATTTAGATAATTTTGATGGTTTTGAAAAACATGTGGAAAATTTATCAATTATTGATCCAGATTTAAAGATATTTGAAAATAAATATGAAGTAACTAGTCTTGTAAATAATTTAAGAACTTACAATGAAAACATAAATTCGATAAAGTTAGATGAAAATTTACCTGAAAACGTAAATGAATATACAGATGTTTTAAATCAACTTATAGATGACATATCCTATTTTTCAGATGCATCAGATTTTATTTCAGAAAATACCTCCTGTTCCAAATTATTAAATATCAATCAGACTGAAGAATGGATAAGTAACTTAAATCTTTTAAATCCTGAAATCAGAATAATTGAAGATAAATATGCTGTAAAAAACTGCATAAGTTTAGTTGAGTCTTTCCAGGAAGATTTGAATTTATTTAATTCAAAAGATTTCTCAAATGAAATTAAAAATTATAAAGAGGGTGTTAATTCTTTATTAAATAATTTATATTTACTTAAAAATAACATTTCTGATTTTAATAAGATTTCTGGTGTAAAAATCAATGATTTAAAAAGTATTGATAGAACTTTAGATTTTTCAGATATATTAAAAAATTCTAATCTTTGTATTTTGGATAATGATTTGGAGGAGTTAATTAACAAAATTTCTCAGTACCAATATTATACAAAAGATATAAATCATAATATACTTGAACTGAATTTAGCTGAACTTTTATCTAAAACTAATAGTTTAATTAAAGATTTAGAAAAAATAAATATTCAAAATGATTTAATTTTAACAGAAAATGGAGAAAATCTTCTTAATCAATTTAATGGTATTCATGATAAAATTAAAAATTTACCGTTTATAAATAGTTCTGCAAATCCGGATTTTATAAAAAAATTGGAAATTATACAATCTAATCGAAATTCTATTTTAAGAGATTCTGATGAACAATTTATTGTTTCATTAAATGAATTAAAAAATGATTATCCTACAGATACTGATGAAAATAAGATTTTTGATGATGTAGAATTATTTTTAGAAAGCAATCATGAACTTACTCTTCTTAAAAATCAAATTTTAAAATACTGCTCTAATGAAATTAGTAATGAAGAAATTATTAATGAGTTAAAAATTTTTATTAAAATCCAAGATCAAATTTCTGATATTAAAAATAAACTTTCAGAGTTCATATCAATTAATTTAAAATCTGTAGAAGACTTACAATCAAATTTAGTTAATTTAGTATTATTTAAAGAATTATATGATTTCATATTATCTAAAGAAGAGTTAGGCAAGCGATATTTCGGAGATTTATGGAATTCTGTTAATAGTAATGTTGATGATTTAATCAATCGTTATTTAGTTTTAAGAGAATTTAATGATTTATATGATTCTGAATTTTTCACTGAGGATACATTAGATAAATTATCTGCTTTTGATAAGTCCTTATTTTTAAATAACTCAAATAAAATTAGAAATATCAAAAAAGATATTAATCAGGACTTTAATAATGTTCAAGATTTCTTAGAACTTAATACTGAATCAATCTATTCTAAAAATATAACTGATTTACATTCTTCTATAAATAATTTATATGGTAATTTAGAAGTTTTAGATAAATGGGAGTTATTTAAGTTAGATAACTCTAATAATAAGGAAAATTTATTAGATTTTGATTTACAAAGTGTAGAACATTCAGTTAAAGAATTACAAAAATATTCTACTAATCCAGTTTTCTCAAATATAAATGAAGAAATTAATAATTTATCAAAAATTAATCAATCCAGAATTGAAATTGAATCCAATGATATTTTAGCCAAAACCTATTTCTTTAATGATTGGAAAGGTGCAAATTCTAATTTAAACGATTTAAAAGAAAGATATGAAAAATTGGAAGAATTTAATAATTTAGTGGATTCTGGTTTCTATCCTATGGAAATAGAAGATACAATCCAAAATTTAAATTATATAGATTTTAATCTTAGATTAAATAATATTCAAAAGTCTAAGGATAAAATTTCAGATAATATATCTAAGTTAAAAGATTTATCTCTTAAAAACCTGGACATAAACTCTATTGGGATTTTAGAGTTTAAAGAGAAATTGAAAGATTTATTAGCTGATTTTAATAATATCAAAGACTGGTATGGGTTTAAATCAAGTATTGGTATAAATAATGTAGTTAGTTTATATTATTACGATTTTGATAAATTAAACAATAGCGTGAACACTTTATCGTATTATTTTGATTGTAATGAATTTTTAAATAGAATAATAATGGAATCTTCTGATTTAAATTCACTGAAAGATTTAAAAGAATTAATTGATTCAAACGAAATTGGTGAAAAATATTTCGTTCATTACTGGAAAAGATCTTCTTCAGATATAAATGAAATAAACGAGTATTTTGAAAGATTAAATAAATTTAATGACTTAGTAATATCTCAATTTTACACGTCTAAAACTGAAGAATCATTATCCAAATTAAATTCTAGTGATTTTAATGGGATGTTATCTAAATTATCTTCATTGAAAGAACGTATTTTTGATAATTTCAATGCTTTAAATTCTTTAAACATATTTAAAAACCTCAGATTTAATTCCATGCCTTTAAAAGATTTATCTCAAGTCATGTCTACTTTAGTTGAGAATTTAAATACTATTAATGATTGGCAAGTTTATAAAAATGGTAAAATCTCTTTAAGAGATAATAAATTAAATGAGTTTATTTTAGATTTGTTTGATTATGATTTTGATAAAGTAAAATATAGCTTTTCAAATTTATTAATTGAATGTAACTTTAATAATGAATTAGAAAAAGAAGTTAATAATATTTTAGAACTTAAAGATTTAAAAGAAACAATTGATAACAATGATGAAGAAGGCAAAAAATATTTCAAAAATCTTTGGAATGGTGTTAGTTCTAATGTATCTGAATTAAAAGATTTTAGCAAAGATTTAATCATGTTTAATCAATTATTAAATTCTGGTTTTTACACAGAAAAAACCCTTTCCTCTCTTGAAACATTAGATTATGAAGAATTTGATAGATTAAAAATTAAATTAGCTGATTCAAATGATAATATCCATAATTCTTTCAATGAATTAAATACTGTTTTTGATTTTAATGAGATATTGGATGATGAAAATAATTTTAATTTAACTACCCGTGAATTAAAGGAAAAATTTGATATTTTAGATTCAAATTATGAATTATTAACAAATTGGAGATTATTCTGTTTATATAGTAAAAATAAAGAAAAATCTTATTTAAAAAACATAATTCCTTTAATATGGGATGATAAAATTAAACCCGAATGTATAATCAGTTTATTTAAATTCAATGTGGCGACTAACATATTAAATGAAATGATTGAATACAATATTAATTTAATGAATTTTAATGAAACATTATTTAATGAAAAAATTGAATCATTTAAAGAATTAGATAAAAGAATCCTTGAAATTAACCAATATAGAGTTAAACAAATTTTACATGAACAAATACCTTCTACTAGGGATAGTATCCAAATGGGTTCAGAATTAGGGATACTGATGCATGAAATTGATAAAAAACGCCGAAAAATGCCTATAAGAAAATTGCTTGCTCAGGCTGCAAATGTCATTGGTAAAATTAAACCATGTTTTATGATGAGTCCGATTTCAGTTGCCCAATATTTAGATTCTAAAGTTTATGCAAATCATTTTGATTATGTTATTTTCGACGAGGCAAGTCAAATTAAAACAGAAGATGCCATTGGTGCTTTTTTAAGAGGTAAAAATTTTGTAATAATGGGAGATTCTAAACAACTCCCACCAACTCATTTCTTTGACGGGGATGTTGATGATGAGGATGATGAATCTTTATATAAAGATATTGAAAGTATTTTAAAAATATGCAGAACAGTTTTCCCATATAAAATGTTAAAATGGCACTATAGAAGTCGTCATGAATCTCTTATTTCTGTTTCAAATTATGAATTTTATAATAATGATTTAATTGTATTCCCATCACCGTTTAATGAAAGTAAAAATCTTGGTTTAAAACACATATATAATCCGGATAATATTTATGATAAAGGTAACAGCGCTAAAAATAGGGGTGAAGCCAAAGATGTTATTGATTATGCTATAACACATTTTAAAGAATATGGAAAGTCAAAAAGTTTAGGTATTGCTACATTTGGAAGTAATCAGAAAAATGCAATACTTGAAGAATTAGAATTTAGATTACGCAATAATCCTGAATTAGAACCGCTCTTTGACGAATCTGGAGAAAATGGATTTTTCATTAAAAATCTTGAAAATATTCAAGGTGATGAAAGAGATGTTATACTTATCAGTATCGGATATGGATTTGATAAAGACCATAAATTTTCAATGAATTTTGGTCCGCTGAATAATGATGGGGGAGAGAGAAGATTAAATGTTTTAATTACCAGAGCCCGTGAAAAATGTGTAGTATTCTCTAATTTTCTACCTAGTGATTTAAAAATCACTAAAAAATCAGGTTTTGGTATTAAAGCATTGAAAACTTTCTTATGTTATGCAAAATATAATAAATTCCCTCAAAATATTCCTACTGAAGGTGATTTTGATTCACCATTTGAAGAGTCTGTTTATAATTTCTTAACTGCTTATGGTTATGAAGTAAAAAAACAAATTGGATGTGCAGGATACAGGATAGATTTAGCTATTGTGGATCCTGAAAATTCTGACAAATATGTTTTAGGAATAGAATGCGATGGCACCACTTATCACTCATCTAAAACAGCAAGAGACCGGGACAGATTAAGACAGCAAGTTTTAGAGAATTTAGGTTGGAAATTCTATAGAATTTGGTCTACTGATTGGTTTAATTCCAGAATCTCTGCTCAAAAAAGACTTATTGAAGTTGTAGAAAAAGCATTAATTAATAAAGATAAAGAACCAGCACCACCTGAAAGGCCAAAATATGAACCTGAACCAACTGCAATTTCTCCAACTGTTGAATACTTTAAAGATTATGTCTATTTTAAAGATAATGTAGATTTAAATAATTACAATCTTAGTTCTCGTTTAGAATTAAAGGATTTAGTTAGAAATATGGTTAAATTAGAAGGTCCTGTTCATATAGATGATATTTATGATACTATGAAAATTATTTTATCTTCTAAAAGAAAGGATAAAAAATTTAAAAAGTTAATTAATTCATTAATCAATTATAATTTAGATAATGGTATTATTAATCATTCTGGAGAATTCTATTTCGATAATTCTTTTGATAAAAATAATTTTATTCCTAGAAAAAGAAAAAAACCTAAATTAGATAGAATTTATGATGAGGAGCTAAAATTAGCTGTAATTAATACTTTAAAACTTCAATTTGATGCTCCAAAAGAAGATTTAATTAAAGCAAGTTCAATTAATTTAGGATTCAGTGCTGTTGGAAAAAATATTAATAAAAAATTTGATGAAATTATTGATGAGTTAACATATGAGGGAAAAATTAAATCTAATAAAAATGGGACATTAGGTCTTAATGAATAATTATGAGTTTAAGGGTGATGATATGGTAATATGTCCGAATTGTAATAAAGAAAATAATGATGAAGAGTATTGTGTAGTTTGTGGTACTAGATTAATAGAAGTTGAAAAAGAAAGACCAATTTTTCCAACATCTATTGAAATTCAAGCTATTACCAAAAATAAGGAAGTTATTAATTATTTCAATGATTTAAATGAAAAAATCAAAAGTCAAGAAAATTTACTAAAAAGTTTAAAAGAAGATCCGATATTGAAAGAATATAAAAAGATTTCACAAATAAAAAGTGAGAATAATGATTTAAAAACTCAAATTGAAAAGAATGAAAATGAAATAAATGACTTGAAAATTAATTTGAAAGTTTTAAAAGAAGAAAAAGAGAATGATTTAAAAGAAATCAATGAATTAAAAAATATTAAAGAAAAATTAGAAAGTGAAAATGCAATTCTTTCTAAAAAAATTACTAATTTAAAATCTAAGAATAATGAATTGAAAAATGAATTGAATAGATTAAAAATTAAAATTAGTGAGTCCTCTGAAGGAATTACGGGTACAATTGGAAGGTTTATTAAGGATGTAAGTAATAATTTTCAAAATACTTCAAATACTACACACACTATTTGTCCAAACTGTGGTAATAGTATTGAATCCAGTACCAATTTTTGTATACACTGTGGTCATAAATTAAAATAAGTGTTTATTAATTAATTGTAAAGTTGTAAATGTTATTTCTAGTTGAATTTTGTTATTTACTGCACTTCATTGTTTCAGATTAATTTCAAAAACTTCATTATCTTCTTTTAAAAGATTGGTAATCCTTTACTTCTTGAAAAAATAGTGGAATAATTAATATTGGATTTCTTATCAAATAACTAAATATAGAAAAATAAGTAAATTAATAGATTAAAGATTTATTGACAAATCCTTTAAAAAATAAAGGATAATTATCTAATACAATTGATTAGATAATCAGTAATGTCTTCATCAGACATATCCGGCCAGTTTTCTTTTATTCCTTTAATCAATGTATCCCAATATGCATCGCAGGGTTTGTTGTAACGACGAAAGATTTTATTGGTTATGGTTTTTACTTCAAAACCATCCATTTCGCCAAGGTCAATGATATCAGTATACCATTTACCATTTCCAGGAAAATGTCCGCCATTTTCCTGCTCCCGAACATGTTTAAATTGCTTTTTGGTTATAAGATAGGCTACTCCAAGAGCTTTGCCCTTTTTAGTAGTATCAATAAAAGAAACACCTCCATTTTCCCATGAACCGGATTCATTACCAAAGTACATGTCATATGGTATCTCAACAGTTTTGACAGCTATGGGCAGTGATGTATCATCGCAAGGATCGCGATATCTGCTGCCTTCATAGGATCCACCTTTTATATAGCACATGAATCTTTCCCTTAGCATGTTGCTTCCATAAGAAACATACCATACATATTCCTTCCATGAATCTATTTTTTTAAGGTTTGAAACATCTTCATTGTAAATGTAAACAAATGCAAAGGTCGTATTTCCTTTGCTGTCTGTTACTCTTTCACATTTTTTGATGTAGAGTGTGCCTTCCCCTTCGAGCATGTCAATCGCCGGCATATCTTTAATCGGAACTCTGTACAGCTCACCTGTAATCAGGTTATCTCCTGAAACGATTGCTGGATACCAGCCAACATCATACATCTGATAGCCTGTGATTACGGCAGTGCAGAGGAAAGCGCTGTTTTGGAGGTAGCGGGCATTGCCTTCTCCCTTCATAAGCGTTCCATAGACAAACACATTTCTATTTGAAAAGTATTCATTGATTGCCTTGATTTCCGTTTCATAGCTTTCGCCCCAAGATCCAAAGAATTTGCCTTGAGATTCCATATCCCTGAAGCTGGAGATGATTCTCCTTATCATCTCGCTGAATTTGGGACAGAAGTCCGGGAATAAATCTATAAATTCTCTTACTCCTCCTTTCATGAATATGTTCAAGGCTTCGATTTGGCCTTTAAATCCTCCATACCCATGTCCGGATAAATTTCTGCAGCATGACATTTTAAGACCTTTTGAAAGAGCGGATTTTTCCTTTGTATTGAATCTGGAGGAATCAGTCAGGTATGTCTTCATTAAAACTGCAGTGCAGACATATGTTGGCATATAATAGAAGTCAACTCTCGCATCTGACGGCATGTCAATGAAATTTAAAAGATTGAAACTTCCGTCGGGGTCCTGAAAATCAAGAACTGTTTGAAAGTTCTGATTCCATAACTCATCATTTATATTTACGTCTTCATCGAGAAAACCTTCCAAATCGGAAAGCATTCTGAAAAGTTCATCTATATCTGGTTCATTTTGCTTATTTAATCTTAATATTTTCATAGTAATGGCTCCTGTAAATTTTTTTGAAAAAAAGTATAGGTTAAATTCAACATTATTCTATACACTTTCAGTGGCTATATATTAGTTTTGTTTTTATATTATATATAAGTTGTGGTTATTTTTCATATGGAATTTTTCATGAATGTGAATCGATTGCTTCTTCAGTGTTAATGAAATCATCTAAAGAGCATTGACATTCATCGACCGGAACTTTCGGATAATATTCCCACCACAAATCAAAAGGATTAAGACCGCCTTCATAATTTATTAAAAGAGGAAATCTTTTATCTGAGTAAATTCTCTTTTTAACGTCTATGTTGAATTCCTTATTTTGGCTATATATTTTAATTGACTTTTTAAAGCAGTCATCAACCAAAACATCATCTCTTTCAAATGAAATGGGCTTTGTATCGAAAGCTATCATGATAATTTTCTCCAACTGATTGAAAGTTGTTTTTTCAGGAATCAGAAACTCCCTTTTGATGACTTCTTTTGTCTTTTCGCAATTGATAATTATGTCATAAGCTCTGTTTCTCAGGATTGTCATGCTTTTTAATTCCTCTTGGATTTTATCTAGGTTAAAGTCTCCTGAGTAATTGGTTATCGTTGCATAATTCCTATCGTAATCAACAACCCTGTTTAGGGTGACTTCATACCATACTTCTTTGTTGTTAAAATCATAATGTTCAAAATAAAATTTCTGGTATATGTATTTTTCAACTAAGAAATTTTTAGGGTCAATATAACCATCGAATTCAGTGTCATGCCAGAAACCAAGAGGTGTTTCATTATCAAGAGAGAATAATTTGCAAATGATTTTTTGAAACTCCGGAAATGTTGTCTTTTCCGGTAAAATCAATTCCCTTGAGATTTGAGGGTAAATTCCATACAATTGAATTTTAATTTCAAAACCTTTCATAATATATAATTTGTGTTTAATTGGTATATAAAATTTTTGTAGGTCATAAATTTAAAAGTTAAAATTTCATTATCTATAATAATCAATGAAAATTAATTAAAAATGATTAATTAATCAGGATAAACTCCGCTTCCACATCTTGGGTCATGAAATTCTATGTAATGTTGGTCATGTTATGAAATATAGTATATCCGAATTCCTGAGCTTGTTCTCTTGCAATGTCACCAAAATCAACATCATGAACATTAAAACTATTGGATGATGAACTTAATGTAGATGAATCTGTGGATGTGTTGTTTGAGTTTCAACAACTATATTCTTAATTATAAAATAGGATGAATACCTATATTATTGCCTTAAATGATTTAAACAGAATAATCTCCAACATCCAATAAATCTTAAAGAATAAATTCAAAAATGGAGAATTTGAAATTATTAATTGTTTTATTTGGCTTTAATTAATAAAGAATTCATTAATTATATCCCTTATTTTTTCATCATTAATTTTAATTTCTACTAATTTATTATTTTCAACAAATTTATAAACATTTCCTTCCAATAAACCATTTTCACGTGTAAATGTATTTTCTAATTCATTATTCTCTTGAATAATAATATTAATTTCATAATTTGGAATTCCTTCTATTAAGATGCTTTCATCTTTTTTAAAAGTTTTTAAAATGGCATCATCTGTAATCTCTTCGCTAATTTCTTTAAAACCATATGGAAGATGGAAATTAATATCTTCAATTGTAACTATATTAAATGTATCTTTCAATATATCCCTAAAAATAATTAATAATTCATTTAATGAGGCTCTTACGGTATTTAATTCATTTGTTGCCTTGCCTCTATGAGCAACATTGCATCGTATAGCATAATAATATTCAATTATCTGTCTGCAATCCTCAATATCAAAATAAACATCTTTTAATTTTTTAGGTGAAAAAACACATCTTTCATAAGCCCAAACTTCCCGGTTATGATTTTTATAATTATTTTTAATAAAATTTCGAAACATTCTTTCGCCAGCAAATCTTTGGTTATTTCTAGAAGAGGTTTTTTCCCCATACTTTAAAACACAAAATCGTTCAATTGATGCCCATAATAATAAATAATTCATTTGAAGTTTAAAAAAATCATTACTATACTTTTCTTTTTCAATTAAATCTAATGCGTCCATAAAAAATAAATCAGATGCCCCATCATAATTGGTAATCACTTTTTTAAAAGGACCATCCATTTTTGGATGTATTCCTATTAAAACATTTGTCGGATTATCTTTAATAAGAATAGTTTTCCACTTATAAAACTCTTTAGGTTCAGTACTAGAAATGATATTATAAGCTTCATTTTCTTTTCCATCTTTAAAATGAATTAAATAACCATCAGTTGAATTTTTACGGGAGTAACTTTCACTGATTAATGCCATTGCATCCATAAGTATCATTTCTGAATTAAGTGTTACTTTTTCAATGGATTTAACACATTTGCAGATTTTCGAAAAAGCAATTTGGCCAGGTTTAAATATGCCATAAGCGAAAAAGGGATTTGAATAATCATCAGGATGAAAATTATTCTTTTTTTGTTTATTAATCAAAAGGTTAACCGGGTTTCCATCTATTTCAATTGTTTTCCATTCACAGAATGGAGATTCGGAGTCATTAATAATACTATATGCTTCTTCAGAATATTGTTCATTAAAATGAATTAAATATCCTTTATCATAATATTTCTTATTTGATTTTATTTCTAATGGAATAATCTTCTTTATATGGTCATTTGAAAAAGTAATAGAGTTTATTTCTTGGATATTATTGATTTTATTCCATTTAAATTTTTTGGGCTTATAAATACCATAAAGCAAAAATGGTAGAGATGTATCTGGAAGTTCTAATATGTCCTCTTCAAATTCTTGATTTGTCATGATTCTCACCACATTTTTTAATTTATTGCAATGTACTGAAATAAAAAATCTTTTTATTCTAGGCAATTAATTATAAAATTATTAAATTCTGTGTTTTCAATAAAATCGGCACTTTGAATAATGCCTGCATCCAAATATCTTCTGTGAAATGCTTTTAAACTATCTTCATAAGATTTTATGGGTTCATCATCATTTTCAGCTTCTGCATATTTTGTACATGCGATTGGAGTTACATTTGAACATCTATATGCATTTCCTCTTGATCTCCAACGATTAGGAGTATAGTTTTCTGAAATTGAAACTACACGATAAATAATTTTTGAGTTTTTTAAGAAATTACTAATATCCAAATGTTCAATATTATTTTCTTTATTTTTATTGTAATACTCTTCATAAATTAAAGGCAGAGCTATTGTAACCGTTTCAAGTGGTTTTACAGCAAGGCCATTAAGCATTTTATCAGAATATTTTCCCACAATTTTTTTAAGCTGATTTATCTCACCAGTAAGTTCATGATTTAAAGCTTCATTTTTCTGTTTTAATGTATCTAAAATATCTATTAAACTGCATTTATTTGAATGTTTACAAAGGTAATCTCCTTTAAATTCAATTAAAAATATGAAAAACTTATCATCGTGCTTTTTATACCATATAGCATCAGTAGTTTTAGGTCTGGATTCATAATCTTGATGTTTAAAACATTGGCAGGATTTGCATATCTCATCCAGCGCATACATCTCAAATCGATTTCTGCCCCGGTCAGTTGGAAGAATGGTTTCATGATTATTATTTTCGGCTATTCTATAAGCAGCCATATGATAGTTGGAATAATAATTTAAAAAATTAATAAATAACTTTTCTTCATCAGTGTAGTCTTCAGGCATTTAACCACCATTAACTTCTAAATATTAATTTTGATTTAATCTTATCTAAATCATCATAAGGTCTTGATAGGTTTTCATAAACGGCACCCATGTCTTTCGGATCAATTTTTTTGAATGTGAATCCTCCAAGCTTATGTTTTTCAGTTAAATAAACATTTGTATCATTTAATAAGCCATAATACTCAGAATATAAACTCATGGCTTCAATAAACATTGGGCTATGGGTGTTAATGTAAATCTTAACATCAAGATTTTTTGCTAATATTACAAGTATTTCAGCTAACTTGATTTGCCATTCAGGATGCAAGTTAACTTCAGGTTCATCAATGATTAAAAATGAATTTGGTTTTAGCTTCCGATAGCCTAATAATAGTTGTATGATTCCAATTTGCTTAATTCCTGAAGCGGTATTACTCATGGAACAGGTTATTCCGTAATCATCAGAATATTTTAATTCATTATCTTCATAATGAAATTTACCTTTTAATAATGTATTTATGTCCTTTTCAAGTTTTCTTATATTGGGGTTTTTTATTGGATCAAATAAATCATAAGATTCATCAGATTTTTTATTAAATGCCTTTAACAATGATTGTACATGATTAGTATTATTTAAGCCATTAATTTGATTAATATCCAGTGATGAAAATGAATCGATATAGAAAACATCATTTATAAACAATTCTCCTTCTTTATTAAAATTATATCCATTGCTGAAGTTTGATGAAAATTTAAATTCATTGCCATTTAAAACCCCTTTAAATTCGACATAACCTTTCATCTTATTTGAAAATTCAGATTCCAATAAATTATTCATTATTAAATTAAATAAAGGAATTCCATCTTCTTCTATTATCTCTATTAACTTATCAATCTCTTCGATTTCATCAAAAATTCTAGTTTTTGTTCTGCGTCTTGGATAAACTTCATCAAATTCTTCATCATAAACAAATTCTTTAAATTTTCCATAAAGTTCTAACATTTCATATGTATTTAATGAAGTCTTATGAAAAAATTCTGCAAAATTAAAACCTTCTCTTAGAGGATATAATCTTCTACTCATTAAAAATAAACTTTCAATCTGATCAATTACTGATTCATAAGCTTCTTTTTGACGATTAGCTGAACTATATTTCAAAAAGCAATATAATAATTTACTTGTTGTAGATTTACCTGTTGCATTTTGTCCACCAACAACATTAATTTTACCAATATCCATTTTTGACTCTGAAATTGCTCCAAAAGACTTAATGTTAATATCAAGTGAATCATTAATAGGCCTAACTCTACGACTAGACCTTATTTTTTTTATAATTATTTTTTGAATTTCTTCTGAATCTTTTTTAGAGAGAAGCAAACCTTCTTCTGAAATTTGAAAAATGCTTCTTTTTTCTTTTTTTAATAGATCACTTCTAACTAAATCAGAAATAGCCCTATTTACTCTTGAATTGAATATAGAAACTTTACCAGTATTATTTTTTTGATTAATGTCTTCATCAGTTAGTTCAAATAAATCAATTAGATAGTTTGAAACTTCGTTTTTTGAATGGATTCTATTATCTTTGAAGAATTCTAGAACTGGAACAAGAAAATCTTTATATTTTGGCAGACTCATGATTTCACCTACTTATTAGTATATTTAATATTTAATTTAAAGTTACCCAATAAGTTCTACTATCAAAATATATTTTTACTAATATCAATATCTATGTCAAATTATGACAATGTATAGAATATATTTGATTATTTATATATAAATCAAATAATTATTTAAATTTAATATATTTAAGAAATAAAAAGAAGATTCGATTGAATTAAACAATTATTTCATCATTATCTCCAAGAGGGATGAATTCTCCAAGTATCTCATTCATCATTTCATGACCTGCTCTCTCAACAATCTCTTCTGCTTGTTCTACTGTACATCCCATCTCTTCTGCACCTCTTTCAAGTTCTTTATCATAACCTATCCATGTAAAAGTATATTTATATTCAGGAGGATGTCCCTCACGTTCATTAATAATAATTTCAATTAAATCAAATTCTTCATTGTCAGTTAATTCTTGTTCTGCTTTATAAATTTCCTTTTTTAACTTCTTCTGATATTTTATCAAAATTTTTAATTTTACTTTTTTCTATTAACCATTTATTATAATCTGATTCAAACATGATTATAAATTGTATTATTTACGTATATAAAAGTTTTTAAAAAAAAATGAAGGGCGTCTAATTCTTTGTTGATTTCTTTAGATTTTACCTAAAACATTTTTTTACTATTAAATCATATTTGCGGTATTGTAAAAATTTATGAATCGAATTATTCATTGTTGAATTAATCTTTTGGAATTAATTCGTCATTGATTATTATTTTTGTATGGGCATCAATTAAGGCCAATTTAACATAAATTTTCTTACTAATCTTTATAAATTCCTCTAGTAATAGTAGTAATTGATAGGTTCTATTTTTAATCTTTTGATTTTATTTAATTTTTTGTTCTTTTTGTTGATGTATTGTGGCGATAATTCTTTTTCATGTAAATATGTGCTTGGTCTTGAGATATTAAGGTCAAATTGCTTGTATATAATTTCAGTTTTTAATCCATATGATGCATATGAAATTTTTGTGTGCATTAATTTCTGTTCTTTGATTTCTCAAGTATGTGTGTAGTATTTATCAATATAATTATGTAATATTCTTTTCATATTTTTTCTTGTTTTTTGAAAGATATTCATTGTTTACTTATAAATTATATATTTTTTGTTCAATTTAATCTAACCAAACTATTCTAACATGTGTTCTAGAAAATTTCTAACGATATTCTCCATAATCAAAATAAATCTCAAATAGAAATAAATATGTCAGTTAAATTTTTTACAGTCATTTATCATAAATTTTTCAGAAATTTATCTTGTTTCAACTATAAATAATTTTTAAAAAAATTCATTAATGAAGATTTTTATCAATTAATTCAAAATGTCTAAAAAGAATTAAATACTTGCTTATTAAATAAGTAAGTAGGTGATTAAATGCATAAAGATAAAATCAAGTCCTATGATGAATTAAATGCTGATGAACATGTTGTCTTAGATGCATTTAGAGAAATGAAAATAAGATATGATAAAGCAAGAATTGAACTAATTAATTATAGAATTGATAATCTAATCAATAACTATACTGAACTTCAGAAGATAAGAGAAGATATTAGAATTAACTATTTTTTAATTTTAGAAAAAATTAATAAAGAAGAATTTGCTGAGATAAATATCGACTATCAAGAATGGAAGAAAGTGCTTGATAATGAAATATCTGAATGGAATGAAGAAGTTGAATTAATGTTATCACTTAAATATTATTTTGATGACTTGTTGAAGAGAATAAAGTATGGTCTGGTTGAGCAAGAAATTATTGAAGAAGAAAGAAATATTGGTCTTGATTGATTTTTAATGTTGGTTTAAATTCATTAGTTTAGGATTATAGGTAGTTTTTTATAGGATTATATTGGATTAATTGGATTTTAGATGTTAATTAAATATTATATTTGATTGTATTTTAGTTTTATTCATATTTTTTAATTCTTAAATCATGTTTTTTATTTTTAATATTTAATTCATAGATTTTTATAATGATACAATACTATTTAAACTAGAGAAAAAATGTTATGTAAAATCAAAAAAATCAACAATGAAATTTGTTGTCCCAATTTAAACATAAATAATAATCATTATAATATGTTAATTATAATAAATAATAATATAAAGATTAGGAGTTTTCATGATGCCAGTTGATGTCGAAAGTGAAAAAATGCTTGAAGATAAATTCATCAAACAACTTCAAGGAATGGGATATGAATTTATTAAAATAAAAAATGAAGAAGAATTGAATGCAAACTTTAAAATTCAATTAGAAAAATTAAATAAGAAAGAACTCAATGGAAAACCATTAACTGATGATGAATTTGAAAGAATACTCATTTATTTAGATTCAGGTTCAGTATTCGACAAAGCAGACAAACTAAGAGATGAATACACGATAAAAAGAGACAATGAAATGTCAGTGTCAATTAAATTTTTAAATCAAAAAGATTGGTGTAAAAATATCTTTCAAGTATCTAACCAAATTACTATGAGAGGAACACATGAAAACCGTTATGATGTTACTATATTAATTAATGGATTGCCATTGGTTCAAGTTGAACTCAAAAGAAGGTCAATAGCAATATCTGAAGCTTTTAATCAAGTTAAAAGATACATGAAAACATCATATAAGAATTTATTTGGTTATATTCAAATCTTCATTGTAAGTAATGGATTATATACAAAATATTTTGCTAATGGTAGGCCTAACGATGTTGATTTCGGATACACATTCTATTGGAAAGATAAAGACAATAATAACATTTACCCACTAAATGAATTTACAGAAGACTTTCTAGAGAAATGCAATATTGCTAAAATGATTTCTAAATTCATGGTATTAAATGAATCCACAAAAGAGCTCATGGTTTTAAGAGCATATCAAAAATATGCTGTAGATGCAGTATTAACTCAAGCATTAGAAAATAAAAAGAATGGATATGTATATCACACTACTGGTAGTGGTAAAACATTAACGTCTTTCAAAGTCAGCCAATTATTAGCTGAAGAACCCTCTATTTATAAAGTTATATTTGTTGTTGATAGACGAGACTTAAATGATCAAACTAATAAGGAATTCAATAAATTCTGCCCTAAATGTGTTGGAACATCGGAACATACTGGAGCATTAGTTAAAAATCTTTTAAGTGATAAAAATCCACTTATCACAACTACCATCCAAAAATTAGCTATTGCAGTAAATAGAAAACATACTAGTAAAAAATTAGAAAAAATTAGAGATAAAAATATCATTTTTATTTATGACGAGTGTCATAGAAGTCAATTTGGCAAAATGCAGCAAGATATAAGTAATTTCTTTAAAAATAGTTTATCTTATGGTTTTACAGGAACTCCAATATTTGAAGAAAATGCAATGGGCCATAAGACTACTAAAACAATATTCGGTGAGAGATTACACACTTATATGATTAAAGATGCAATAGCTGATTATAATGTGTTAGGATTCTCAATAGATTACTATAACACATTAAAAATTAAAGAGGGCGTCATTGATGAGAAAGTACACTCCATTAAAATTAATGAAGCTTATGCACATAAAGACAGATTAAATTTAATCGTTGATCATATCTTGGATAGCTATAATGTAAAAACAAAAGACAGTGAATTTAATGCTATTTTTGCAGTTTCTCAAAAAACTAAAGATAATCCAACAGGATTCATTCACGACTATTATAAATTATTTAAAGAAAAAATAAAAGAAAGGAACTTAAATTTTAAAATAGCTACAATCTTTACATATGCACCTAATGAGAATTTTGATGATAGGGAAAAGCATTCACAAGAATTATTAGATGAATATATGGTAGATTACAATGAAATGTTTGGAACTAACTTCGATACAGAAACTATGGGAGAATACCATCGGGACGTATGTAAAAGAATGAAAAATCGTGAAATAGATTTACTATTAGTTATAAACATGTTTTTAACTGGTTTTGACAGTAAGTTACTAAATACATTATATGTCGATAAAAACCTTGAATATCATGGATTGTTACAAGCATTTTCCAGAACAAATAGAATCTGTAATCCTCGTAAATCTCATGGGAATATTGTATGTTATAGGCCGCTTCAGGAAAAAGTTGATGAAGCAATAGCTTTATTCTCAAATAATGCACCATCAGAAGATATTCTTCTGCCAACTTACAAAGCCCTTGTAAAAAGATTTAATGAGGATTTAGATAGATTATATGAGCTAGTTCAAACAGCTCAGGATGCTTATAATCTTCAAAGTGAAAGTAAAAAGAAAGATTTTGTATTAGCATTTAAAAAACTTATTAAAACAAAAAATAAATTAGAAACATTTGTAGAATTTAGTTTTAACGATTTAAACATTGATGAACAGGAATATGAAGATTTCACAGGAGCTTATTTAAATATAAAAGAAACCGGCACTGATGGAGGATATGGTGCTGGAGGAATATCAATATTGGATGATATTGATTTTGAATTGGATCTGCTTAGAAATGACAAGATTAATGTAGATTATATTCTTGAATTACTTGAAAACATGAATATAAAAGATAATTATGATAAAGAAAGAGAAAGAATTGTTAAAATGATGGAAAACACCGTTAATTTAAGAAGTAAGATTAAATTAATGGAAAAATTCATGGACTATGAACTAAATCACATAAGAGGTAAAGGTCTGAATATTAAAGAGGAATTCGATACATTTATTCAAAATGAAAAAAGACAAGCCATATGTGATTTAATTGATGAGGAGGAATTAATAGAAGAGGTTACACGTGATTTATTAAGTGAATACGAATTTTCTGAAAAATTAGATGAACAATTAATTAGAGAAGCATTTAAAGATAAAACTTTGAAATATAAAGATAGGAAAGCAAAAATTAGAAAAGTTAAAGATGAAATTTTAGCAATATTTGATATGTTTAATTTTGAATAGGTGAAACAATGGTTACAAACTTGGAAACAAAATTATTTGCAGTTGCAGATGAATTAAGAGGAAATATGGATGCGAATGAATATAAAAACTATATTTTAGGATTTATATTTTATCGTTATTTATCAGAAAAACAAGAAAACTACCTAAATGAAGAATTGAAACTAGATGAAGTTACATTCCAAGAAGCATGTGAAGATGAAGAATGGAAAAAAGATCTTAAAGAAGATAGTGTAAATACATTAGGTTACTTTATCAATCCAGAATATTTATTTAGCTCAATTATAGAAAAATGTAAAACTAATCAAACCATCAGGAATGATTTAAAACAAGCTTTTAATGATATAACTAATTCTTCACAAGGACATGAAAGTGAAGATGATTTTGATAACCTATTTGATGATGTAGATTTAGATTCAACAAAATTAGGTAAAAAAGATGGAGATAAAAACCAAAAAATATCTGATGTATTGTTATTATTAAATGATATTGACTTTGAATTTGATAATGAAGAATCAGACATTCTAGGAGATGCATATGAATATTTAATTAGCCAATTTGCATCTGAAGCAGGAAAAAAAGCGGGAGAATTTTATACTCCACAAGAGGTATCAAAAATTCTAGCTAAAGTTGTAACACTTGGAAAAGATAGAATAAAGAATGTGTATGACCCTACTTGTGGTTCAGGTTCATTACTATTAAGAATTTCAAAAGAAGCAAAAGTAGCAAACTACTATGGACAAGAACTAAACACTACAACATTCAACTTAGCTAGAATGAATATGATATTGCATGGAGTCAAATATGATAAATTTGATATAAAGCAAGGAGATACATTAGAAGACCCACAACACAAAGAAATGAGATTTGACGCTGTAGTTGCGAATCCTCCATTCTCTGCAAAATGGAGTGCAAGCAAAGAAATGGAAATGGACAGTAGATTCAGCGCTTATGGTAAATTAGCACCTAAAAGTAAAGCAGATTATGCTTTCGTGCAACATATGATTTACCAATTAAATGAAAGCGGAACAATGGCAATTGTGTTGCCTCATGGAGTATTATTCAGAGGAGCAGCAGAAGGTAAAATCCGTGAATATTTGGTAGGAGAAAAAAATTACTTAGACGCAGTAATAGGATTGCCTGCAAATCTATTTTATGGAACTTCCATTCCAACATGTATTTTAATCTTTAAAAAATGCAGGGAAGATGATCAGGACATATTATTCATAGATGCAAGTAAAGACTTTGAAAAAGTTAAAAACCAAAATAAATTAAGAGCAGAAGACATTGAAAAAATTGTTAATACTTATGCTAATCGTGAAGAAATCGAAAAATACTCACATAAAGCAAGTTTAGAAGAAATTGAAGAAAACGATTTCAATTTAAACATTCCTAGATATGTCGATACTTTTGAAGAAGAAGAACCAGTTGATTTAGATGAAGTATGTGATGAATTAGAAAGAATATCCAAAGAAATGGATGAAGTAGATGCTGAAATCAAAAAATACTGTGAAGAATTAGGTATTAGAACACCAAAATTTTAAAGATGGATTATTATGGAAAATGAAAAATTAGTGCCTAAACTCCGATTTAGTGGATTTAATGAAGAATGGAAATCTTTTAAATTAAATGAGATTTCTGAAAGAATCACTAGAAAAAATAAATCATTAGAAACTGATAGACCATTGACTATTTCTGCCCAATATGGTTTAGTAGATCAAATCGAATATTTTAATAAAATTGTAGCAAGTGATAGTCTGATAAATTATTATTTGTTGAATAAAGGAGAATTTGCTTATAATAAAAGTTATTCTAATGGTTATCCATATGGGGCAGTGAAACGATTAGATAATTATGAAAATGGGGCAATCTCTACCTTATATATTTGTTTCAAAATTAATGAGAAAATGAACTCTGATTTGTTAAAAGAATATTTTGAAACAGATAAGTGGTATAAAGAGATTTATAAAATTGCTGTTGAAGGTGCTAGGAATCATGGTTTGTTAAATATTGCTGTAAATGATTTTTTTAACACCAAACACATTTTACCTACTAATACAAAAGAACAAGAAAAATTATCTAAATTTTTAATTACTGTTAATAAGAAAATTGATTTGTTAGAAAACCAATATCAGTCATATTTAGATTTCAAAAAGTATTTGATGCAACAAATTTTCACACAGAAATTAAGATTTGATTTTGATGATGAATGGCTAAGTGTTAAATTAAAAGATATTTCCAAAGTTACTGGTGGTAAAAGAATGCCAAAAGGTTCTTCATTGATTAATGAACCAAATAATCATCCTTACATAACTGTTTCTAATATGAATAATGATTTTGAAGATTTAAGTACATATCAATATGTTCCAGCTGAAATCTATCCTCAAATAAAAAATTATATTGTTGATTATAATGATTTAATAATATCTGTTGCAGGAACATTAGGTTTGGTAAAAAAAGTCCCTAAGTGTTTAGATAAAGCTAATTTAACTGAAAATGCGAACAGGATCTCAGAAATCAAAATTAACATTGATTATTTACAATATTATTTAAATACAACAATGATTCAGAATAGAATTATAGCTGTTCAAACTAATAATGCCCAACCAAAATTGGCATTAAAAGAAATTAGAAATTTTAAAATACAATATCCTTCAAAAGAAGAACAAGTAAAAATTGTTAATTTAATGTCTAGTGTAGATAATAAGATTTCTTCTATTGATAATAATTTAAAAAATATGCAAGAATTTAAAAAAGGTTTACTCCAACAAATGTTTGTTTAAAATCAGGTGTTTATGATGAATAAAAAGAGATTAATACCTAAATTACGATTTGCTGGATTTGATGATGAATGGAAATGTATAAGTTTATCAGACATTTCAAAAATTAAGGATGGTACTCATGCAAGTCATAAAATTGTAGATGATGGAGTTTATTTATTAAGTTCTAAGGATGTGTTTAATGGTAAAATACATATAAGTGATGATTCACAACAAATATCACATGAAGATTACAATAAACTTCATAAAAAATATAAAATTGAAAATGGAGATGTATTATTAACAATAATTGGGAGTACATGTAGAACTGCGGTTATAAAAGATTATAATAATGAATATACATTTAGGAGTAGTGTTGCAATTATTAAAACATCTGAAAATCCTTATTTTTTAGAAACATATTTCAATACTCCTATCTTTATTAAAGATTTTAAGAAAAGAATTAATGTAACTGCATACGAATCAATTTCCTTGAGAGATTTATCAAAAATTAATGTGAATTTACCTTCAATTAAAGAACAACAGAAAATAAGTAATTTTATTTTAAAAATTGATAATAAAATTGAAATACTCGAAAAAAAATGCAAGGCATATGTAGATTTCAAGAAATATCTGATCCAACAGATTTTCGCACAGAAATTAAGATTTAAAGATGAGAATAGCAATTTTAGTGAGAATTGGGAACAATTACAATTAAAAGACATAATTTCACTTAATGGGGGTTATGCATTCAAAAGTGAACTTTTTAAAGAAGAAGGAATGCCGATAGTTAGAATTTCCAATATATCTTCAAATAATTCTGTAATATTGGATGATTTAGTATATTATGACAAACTAGACAATGATTCTGATTTCATTATTAAAAAAGGTGAACTTATTATTGCAATGTCTGGAGCAACAACAGGTAAAGTCGCAGTTTATGATTTAGAACATGAATCATACATAAACCAACGAGTAGGATTGTTTAAAAAGACATCTCCAAAATTATATTATCCTTTTTTAGTTCAATATACTCTCAGTAATTCTTTCAAACGAGAATTACAGAAAACATTGGTTGCTGGAGCTCAACCGAATATTAGTAAAAAGGAAATAGAATCATTTAAAATAAATTTACCCCAATATGAAGAACAGAAAAAAATTGCAGATTTCTTATCTGATTTAGATTTAAAAATAAATACAATAAAAAAACAAAATTCCAAAATTTCAATGTTTAAGAAAAGTTTACTCCAACAAATGTTTGTTTAAAATCAGGTGTTTATGATGAATAAAAAGAGATTAATACCTAAATTACGATTTAGTGGATTTAATGATGAGTGGGATAATGTTAAGTTGGGTGATTTAATTAAGGAAGGTAAAGCAGGAGGAACTCCAAAGTCTTCTAATCCAGATTATTATGATGGAGACATTCCTTTTTTAAGTATTAAGGATATGACCTCACAAGGAAAATATATTAATTACACAGAAAAAACAATAACAAAATGGGGATTAGATAACTCCAGTGCATGGATTATTCCTAAAAATTCCTTACTATATTCAATTTACGCATCAGTAGGTTTTGTAGCCATCAATCGTAAAGATATTGCTACCAGCCAAGCAATATATGGGATGATACTAAAAGACAATGTTTCTTTAGAATACA